>NZ_BAAAOA010000013.1:0-13656 GCF_039530085.1 Kocuria aegyptia | reverse complement strand
ACTCGAAACAGGCGGCGATGCACTCGGCCAGCTTCTGCCGGTCGATGTTCCCCAGGTCCTTCGGATAGGTCTCCAGCATTGAGGTCACATGCGTCATGGTCCCGCTCCTTTGCATCGATCCGACGGAGCAGGTCGGCAGGCGCCGGCCCGCTATACAATTGACAGTAACCTGCCGTTTCGGTTCGGCGAAGCCCACCGCCTTGAAAATTCCAGATAGATCCGACCCACCGGAAAGGCTGCCGCATATGCTCAGCCGGCCACGATCGTCGCCTGGGATCGCCATCCAGAGGTAAAGGACGTTGCAATCCACGACCTGCATGGGGAGAAAGTGACCGGCGCACCAGCTGGCTTCTTGGAAATCACCTGCTCAGTTGGTCGTCGGCGCCGGCAGCTCCCGCATCCGCCGATACAGGGTCGCCCGGGACATCCCCAGGTCCCGTGCCACCTGGGTGGTCGGCTCCCCGGACTCGATCAGGCGCATCGCATTGCGGATCTGAGAGTCGGTGAAAGTCTGCCGGCGCCCACCGAGGTCCTTGCCGGCGGCCCGGCGCTTCGCCACCGAGTCGGTGATCCGTCCGCGCTTGGTCCCCAACTCCATCTGGGCCAAGGCCGCCATGACGGTGAACACCATCGACCCCATCGGGGTGGCAGTGTCCACGTCTCCCCCACCCAGATTGAGCACCCGCAACCCGGCACCCCTGGCCCGCAACGCCTCGGTGCTTTCTCGTCATGGTCGCAACACCTGACCGAAAGTTGGGTCATGACAGCACCACTGCGAGGCCATGATCGCCGGGTCGGGCGGCGTCCGATGTCGGCCAAGCGCGAGCAGTTCCTGAAGATGATCGGCCAGGGCTGGTCCGTGGCCGCCGCCGCCCGTGAACTCGGTGTCAGCCGAAGCTCGGCGAACAACTGGAAGAACGGCTACCGGATCACCCGCACCGACGGCACCGTGGTGACCTTCGAGGCGCTCACCCCGGCCCCGCAACCGATCTCCACCCGGTTCCTGTCCCAACAGGAGCGGTTACTGATCGCCGATGAGCTGCACGCCGGCACGAGCCTGCGGCGCATCGCCACGCTGCTGGGCAGGGCCCCGTCGACAATCTCTCGGGAGGTCCGCCGCAACCGCGGTGGCCTGGCCGCCTACCGGCCCTTCACCGCCGAGCACCTGGCCCGGGAACGTCGTCGGCGTCACCATCGGCTCAAGGTCCAGGCTGACGTGCAGCTGGGCTCCTGGGTCACCGCGAGGCTGGCGGAGTACTGGAGTCCCTCCCAGATAGCCCGGGCCCTGCCTGCGACCTTCCCGGGCCAGCGAGAGCGCCATGTGGCGCACGAGACGATCTACCGGGCCGTCTACCGCCATCAGCTCCCGCCGCTGGCCCGGAGCTCACGGTCCTGCCTGCGCACCGGGCGCACCTACCGGAAGGCCCACCGGCACCCGTCCCGGCGCCGGGCCAGGTTCGGGTTGCCGGTGCGGATGATTACCGACCGGCCGGCGCAGGTTCTCGAGCGTCTCGAGCCCGGACACTGGGAAGGCGACCTCATCGCCGGGCCCGGCCACCGCTCCAACATCGCCACACTCGTCGAACGCACCACCCGCTTCACCGTACTGATCCCCGTGCTCGGCTCCCGCCACGCCGAAGTCGTGCACCGCGGCCTGGTGGCCGCCCTCGGAACCTTGCCGCCGGATTTGCGGCGCTCGATCACCTGGGACCAGGGCATCGAGATGTCCCGGCACCGGGAGGTCAGCGCGGATCTGGGATGCCCGGTGTTCTTCTGTGAGAAGGGCAAGCCCTGGCAACGCGGCTCGAACGAAAACACCAATGGCTTGCTGCGCCAGTATTTTCCCAAGGGCACCGACCTGTCCGTCCATACCCCGGAGCACCTTCAAGCCGTCGCGTACCAGCTCAACCACAGACCCAGGGCCGTCCTCGGGGGCAAGACTCCCGCGGAGCTTTTCGACGCCTTGCTACCCTTCCCACACCACCCGCTGTTGCGACCATGACGAGAAAGCACCCTCCGCAAAAGTGAGCATGTTCTGCGTCGACCGCCCCAGCCGGTCCAGCGTGGTCATGACCAGAGTGTCACCCAGGCTCAAGGCCGATAGCCAGGCCCTATGTAAAGCGGAAGGCGGCGAGCTGTTCATGCCCCCGCTGTCCACGAGCCGACCTGCAACTGTCCGATCACCCCAAGGCTGACGTCGCGGCGGCCTCAGCGCGCCGGAGGCCCGCGAGAGGACTCCGACCACACTGCCCGGCAGGTGAAGTAGGAGTTGATGTCTGCGGCCACACCGATGACTCCTCGAAAGGCATTACCAGGGTCCGGTGCCGGTGCTTCGCTGGAGAAGCAGACCTGTTCCGGGTCCGCATCACCAGGGGGGATCATCATGGCTGGTCACGACGAGCAAGCCGAGCACACCAAGGCCGAACACACCCACGGGGACAACTGCGGGCACGACACCATGGAGCACGACGACCACGTGGACTACCTCCACGACGGGCACCGGCACTCCGAGCACGAGGACCACTACGACGAGTGCCAGTAGCCATTCCCGTGACAGCTCGGGGAACCCTGCGCGAGGCAAAGGGTTCCCCGAGTCGCCTGGCCCACGGGTCTCACGAAACCCCTATTGCCATGCACGAAGCGTGGGCGTTCCAGCTGTGGTCGTGGCTCCGGTCTCCGTGTTGGGCGGTGAGTGGGACACATACAGTGGCACTCATGACCGAGCAGCTCTACGAGTGGATGGCGCCGCAGCAGCCCTCCGACGCACTCGAGGAATACCTCACCGAACGCGCCCCGGCCCTGGAGCACCTGTGCTCGGACATGGCCGACCACGGCTTCAACCCCAGCCGGGTGCTCGAGGGCACGATCGACTCCGTCGCCCCGGTGTGGGAATAGATCACCGACCGGGTCACCGAGCTCGGGGTCGACCCGAGATCGCTGGACGAGGACTCGACCCGGCCCAGTTGGCCCAGCTGGGCGCGGCACGGGATGCTCGTGGACCCGCATCCACCGGCAGAGTCCCTGGCCCTGGTGGACGGGTACGCCTCCTAACCTGGGACAGGTCATCACCCCCGCCGTCCCCGAGGCGCACTGGCAGAGCGGTCATCACCGCATCAAAGACTTCCCCATGCTCCGCCGCCCCGTGCTCACCGGTGCTGGGCACCAGGTCCTCCTGCCCGGCCTGCCCATCTACAGCGCCTAACAGTCCGCCCACGGCCGCGACCCGATGACCGGAACCGAGATGGTCGACCACGTGCGGCGGACGATCTCCGCGCTGCGGAGGCAAGGACCGGAGGCGGCCACCGCCGCGGAATCGAACGTGACCGTCGTACCCGAGGTGGACCGCTTCGACGCCGGACTGCGCACCGACATCGCCGAGGACCATGCGGCCCTGGTCGATCGGATGATCACCGGAGCTCACCGACCGCGACGGCGTCGACTCCGTCCACCGCTACGGGCCGGCCGCACTGGTCGTCAACGCCTCGTCCTGGGAGGAACTGCGGCTGCAGATGTGGCTGACCTTGTGGCTGCAGCGCCATCTCCCCCGCTGAGGGCCGAACGCAACGCAGGTCTCCGTTGCCGCCCTTGACTGGTCTTCTGCCCGCGGTCAGCGGTCCCGCGCGGACCTGCTCGACGTACGGTGATGACCGCGCAAAACCATGCCCCGGGCCGACCCGGAGACACCGACCCAGCCTGGACGGAGGATCCAGCCACCGGCCGCCATGGCCGCACACCAAGCAGGCTCGCATCCGGTGCCCCTGGGCCGGCGCCACGACCTGGTCGCCGAGCGGGGCACCCGCCAGGACGTCCTCTCCACCGACTCGGGCCGGTGAGCACATCCCGCGCCCAGGGGTCAATGCGTGGCTCGTGGCGCCACTGAGGTCCTGGGGCGAGCAGCGATGGGGGTCGGGATCGGCTCCGATTACGGCAGGTAGTCCGGGGCCGGCTCCAGCCCGAAGAACTCCTCCATGGTGTCGACGTCGGGCTCACCCGTCGCCTTGGCTCCCGCGTGTATCTGCTCCGCCAGGACATCCGAGCCGACGTAGCGAAGGTGCCAGGGCTCGTAGGTGTACCCGGTGACACCCTGCTCACCCTTGGGGTAGCGGATGATGAACCCGTACGCGGGCGCGTTGGCGGCCACCCACTTCCCCACTGGGGTCTCCTCGAAGCAGTCCTGCAGCGCGCACACCCCGGAGGAGTTGCCCACATCCATGGCCAGCCCGGTCTGGTGCTCGCTGTGCCCGGGACGGGCGGCGATGGTGTCGGCGGTCTCCTGCCCGTACTGCTGCACGTAGCTGTCGTAGAGGCTGGCCTGAGTGTCGTAGGAGCGGTACCCGCTCACGGCGACGATGTTTACCCCGTCAGCCTTGGCAGCCCGAACCATCTTCTTGTAGGCCTCCGCCGCATCGGAGCGCATCCGTTCGGCCTGGATGCGGCTGAGGGGCTTCGGCAC
Source organism: Kocuria aegyptia (assembly GCF_039530085.1). Taxonomy (NCBI): domain Bacteria; kingdom Bacillati; phylum Actinomycetota; class Actinomycetes; order Micrococcales; family Micrococcaceae; genus Kocuria; species Kocuria aegyptia. Next base: position 9,203 of record NZ_BAAAOA010000013.1, on the reverse strand, counting down.
GTAGGTCTGCGGGTCCAGCGGCCGGTGCTTGTTCACCACCACCGTCAGGCTCGAGGCCGAGTCGATGTCATAGGCAGTCCCTGTCGCGACCGCCGCCGATGGCGCCATCAAACCCGTCGCCAGGCTCAGTGCTACCGCCCCACCGAGAAGTCCACCAAAGTTCTTCATCATGCTCACGCCCCCACGTGTCCAGGAAAGATCCGCCTCAGCGTAACTGCACGACCCCCGCGATCTGTGCTGTGTGACACTGTGACGAACCCCGGGAGCACTCACCCGAGGGCGTGAGCGGCCGTGGTCTTCTCTCGGGATGAGGAGAGTCCCCGCGCAGATGCGGGTTGTCGAGAGCACCTCTCCACCACGGACGTACCCCTGCTCACCCGTGGACCCGCCGGTGACCAAGCTCCGGAACTGGTGGTGGCGATCAACCCACCCCGCAGTCCGTGGACATCACCTGGACCTCCGGAGTGCGTGTTCTACCAGATCACCGTGCCGGGCCACGGAGAACTCCTCCAAATCCAGACCCACACTCACCCGGAACCGCATCCCCTCCAGAGGACAGGTATGGACGCGCAGGGCCCTGATGCTGTGCAACGGGTAGATCCCCTGATCGAGCACGGAGAACTTCAGTTCTCGGCGGACCAGCAGCAGCCGTGTGGTCGTGACCACGACCAGAGTCCGCCGGCACCGCCACCACCCCGGCGCCACCACCTGTACGGTCTCGGCCGGATCCAGCAACACCTCGGCCCGGCGCAGGTGCTCACGCAGCAAAACCCGCTGGATCACACCCCAGGGCCCGCAGGCAGCGGTGAGGTCCTCGCGCATGATCAAGCCCTTTCACCTGGCATCGAGCGGATCGGAGCACCGCGTCAATCTCCGACTGCTGCCCCAGCCAGGCCTCCTCGGAACAACCAGCTGACCGATCCCGAGAAAAGCTCTCACCACTATGGAGAAAGTGAGTAGCAATTGTAAAGAGGCGTCTAGAAGTGCCTCATCACTTCGTGAAGCCTGCACAGTAGGAAGGCCCTCTGCGCACTGAGCCACTACTGCTCCCTGTCGTGGTGGCTCAGGAGACGTTGACGCCTGTTGTAGACCCATCCGCTGAGGAACCCCCTACTGCAACATCGCCCTCAGGATGAGTGGCCGGCAACTCGCCATATGTAAAGCAGCCGGGACTGAGCTATACGCCCTGTCGCCTACCGTCTGACCAGCGCCCGAGTGGCCGGATCGACGGTTGGGTTTGCACCCCGGATTTCCGAGCGTGGAACGCCCGCAGGACAACCCCTACTGCATCGCCGCATTCTGAGGTAAGAGGGGAACGGGTTCACCCCGAACCACCTTGAGGCTCCACTTCTGCGAAAGAGATTGTAGAGATGAGGGCGCCATCGCTTCTGACTGCTCTCGCTACTTCTGGCGGGGTTTGGCGCGGACGTGCATTCGTTCTCCTTGTCCACCGAACAGGCTGAGGATTTCCGCGGATTGGGTCTCGGTGCTGCCGAACCAGTGGGGCACTCGGGTGTCGAACTCCACCACCTCACCGGCTGCGAGGATCAGGTCATGGTCTCCGAGGATCAGGCGCATGCGACCGGAGAGCACGTACAGCCATTCATAGCCCTCGTGGGTCTTGATCTCGGGAACGTCTTTGGATGCGGGGATGATGATTTTCCAGGCCTGGATGCCGCCGGGTTGCCGGGTCAGGGGGATGACGGTCCGCCCGTGCGCGCGCCGTGGCTTCAGTCGGATCCGGGGGTCTCCGACCTCGGGGGCGCCGACCAGATCGTCCAGCGGCACGTTGTAGGCCTGCGCCAGTGGCAGCAGAAGCTCCAGGGTCGGTCGTCGCTGCCCCGTCTCCAGCCGCGACAGGGTGCTTTTGGAGATCCCGGTCGAGGCGGCCAGAGCGGTCAGGGTCACCCCACGTTGGGTGCGTAGCCGTTTCAACCGAGCCCCGACCTGGTCGAGGGTCGTTGCGATCACCGTTGTCGTGTCGTCCACAGCCCCATCGAACGCCTTTTTCCCAGGAGCAGCAACGTTCGTTGCCAACTCGGGAACGGCGGCTCAGGCTGGTGGACATGAGCAGATACGACGTAGTGATCATCGGTGGCGGAGCCGCCGGGTTCTCGGCGGCACTGGTGTTGGCCCGGGCCCGCCGCAAGGTGCTGGTGGTGGATGCTGGGGCCCCGCGTAACGCCCCCGCATCCCACATGCACGGGTTCCTCTCCCGTGACGGCCTGCCCCCGGGGGAGCTGCTGGCCCTGGGCCGGGCGGAGGTCACCGGTTACGGCGGCGAGATCCTCGAAGGCACCGTCACCGAGCTGGTGCGCGACGGCACCTCCGGGTTCTCGGTGCCGCTCTCGGGCGGCCGGCGGGTGTCCGGGCGGCGGCTGCTCGTGGCGACCGGCTTGCGCGATGAGCTGCCCGACATCCCGGGGCTGGCTGAGAGGTGGGCCCGGGATGTGCTGCACTGCCCGTACTGCCACGGCTACGAGGTGCGCGACCAGCGGCTCGGGGTACTCGGCGCCTCGCCCGACACGGTGCACTACGCACAGATCGTGGCCCAGTGGTCCGAGGACGTCGTGTTCTTCGCGCCCACCGGCACCCTGAGCACAGCCCAGCGCACGGGGCTGACCGCTCGATCCATCGGCCTCGTCGAGGGCACCGTGCAGCGGGTCCTGGTGGAGGGCGACCGTCTGTGCGGAGTCGAGCTGGACGACGGTCGCACCATCGGCCGTGACGTGCTGTTCGTGCCGCCGCGCTTCGTTCCCCACCACGACCTCTTGCAGGGGCTGGGGTGTGAGCTGGACGAGGCCGGATGGCCGGTCAAGGACAGCACCGGCCAGACCACCGTTGCCGGGGTGTGGGTGGCGGGCAACGTGGCCAATCCCCGGGCCCAGGTCATCACCGCCGCCGGTGAAGGCTCCGCGGCCGCGATCGCCATCAACGCCGACCTGGTGGACGAAGACGTCCGCACCGCCGTGCGCGACATGGGCCGCTGACCCGAACCCCGGTCCTGCCGCCACCCATCGATCGACCACACCACCTCGAGGAGCACCCATGCCCCACCGATCCGCGCCTCCGCGCTCTGCGCCGGTGTCACCGCCGAACCGGCACCACCTGGCGCTGATGATCTGGCTGGCCGTCTTCCCCACCCTCACCATCCTCAACCTCGTGCTCGGGCCGTGGCTGGAGCCGTTACCGACGGTCCTGCGCACTCTGGTGCTCACCACCGTCGCGGTCCCGATCGTCATCTACGGCCTCATGCCCCACCTGCACCGGATCCGCACCCGCATTCTCACGACCCGATGAGCCGAACGCGATCACCGTCCCCGTGCGCTGTGGGCTCCGGTGAGGGTGGGACGTCCCACCGGCGGGGACTTAATAAAAGGCCCCTTCGTAGGCGCGGCGAACCCCCGGGCGGATCATGGGGATCACGACCCAGCTGATCGCGCCGGTCCTTGAGGACCCGGCAGTTTTTCGCAGGCACTCACCAGCGGCGACACCAACGCAGCTTGATCGATCTCCACCGCGCACGGTGGCCCGCCACCGCATCAGTCCTGGACTCAGCCGCTGCCACCGATCGATCCCGTCCTCATCCTCCGCGGCGGCTTCAGCTCTCCGGCACTCCCTGGAACGGAGATGCCCCGCGCACCAGCCTTTCCTTTCCCGGCCACAATGGCGCGGACCCGGCGGAACGGACCTCGCCTCTCCTCCGCGGCTCCATCGGACCAGTGGCCACGCACGTGGACCCGACCGCGCCGGGTTCGCCGTGTTCTCCGGTCCCGTCATCGGTCCCTGGCCGCCCCGCCGGCCCACTGCCGTGCCGGCCCACCGTGGTTCGGCGCCCATTGACCCTCCGTTGTTCGCCACTTCATCCCGGGAGACCGATATGGCTGTCACCGACCGCACCACCACCACACCACGAGCCCCGATGGACCCTGCGCGGAAGACCGCGCTCATCGCCGGACTCCTCTATCTGCTGACCTTCATCTCGATTCCTACCCTGGCCCTGTACGGCCCCGTCCACGACCCTGACTACGTTCTGGGTCCGGGCCCGGACACCCCGGTTCTGCTCGGGGTGGGCCTGGAGATCGTCGTGGCCCTGGCCTGCATCGGCACCGCCATCGTGCTGCACCGCGTGCTCAAGCGGGTCGACGAGACCCTCTCACTGGGCTTCATCGCCGCACGGACCCTGGAAGCGGCCACCATTTTCGCCAGCGTGGCCTGCCTGCTCACGATCGTGTCCCTACGACAGGCCGGCACCGGGGCCGACGCCTTGGCCAGCGCCCAGACACTGATCATCCTGCGCGATTGGATGTTCCTCACCGGCCAGGGCTTCCTCCCGGCCGTCAACGCCCTGCTGCTCGCGCCCCTGCTCTACCGCTCACGGCTGGTGCCGCGGATCCTGCCCATCATTGGCTTCATCGGCGCCCCGCTGCTGGTGGCCTCGGCCGTGGCCACCACACTCGATCTGTGGGGCCAGGTCTCGGCCCTGGCCGCCCTGGCGGCGCTGCCGATCGCGCTGTGGGAGTTCTCCTTGGGCCTGTGGCTGGTGGTCAAGGGCTTCAAGCCCTCACCCTTCACCACTGGAGCGGACACCACCAGCATCACCGACCCGGGCCACGACGGCCGGCGATAACCTTCCCCGGGGCTGCACCCTTTACAGGGCAGGCACCGGCACAAGTTCCACCGCATCAAACCCGCGGCAGGAGCCACGGGCACTGCCACCGAAGGACACGGCCATGGCCACCACCGCCGCACCCCAGCTCACCCACCCCAATGACCGCGGCCCCGGGAGTGAGCTGCCGCTCTACCGTCTGCACCTGATGCGCGCCGGCTACGCTCTGATGGGCGTGGGCCTGGTGATCTTCCGGGTGCCTGACCTCTTCGTCCACGAGGAGCCCTGGCCGCTGAAGGAGGGCGTGGTCGTGTGCATGCTCACCGCCATGGCGGTCCTGGCGCTGCTGGGCCTGCGCCACCCGGTGAAGCTGCTGCCGATCCTGCTGTTCGAGGTGGCCTGGAAGCTCATTTGGCTCCCCGTTGTCGCTCTGCCCAAAATGCTCGCCGGCGATATGGACGCCGAGACGATGGAGGTGCTGGCCAGCTGCACCCTCGTGGTCATCATCGTGGCGGTCATTCCGTGGGGCTACGTGTGGCGCCACTACATCACCGCCAAGGGCGACCGGTGGCGCTGACCAGCCCCTCCTCCCGGGGACAACTGTCGAACCCGGACATCATGGCGATCAGTGTTCCACCGCAACCCCCACAGCAGAACCGGACGAATCGGCCTCACCGCACCAGGGACGATTCAATGCCCGTACAGGCACCTCACCGACAAAACCGCTCGCCCCTAACCGGCCATATGTAAAGCGGTCGAATTGATTCGATGCTGGCCACGAGACCCACATGTCGGCCAGTGGATGCACGACCACACCCTCGGGCCGTGGCTGGGAGCATGGCACGGGACAGCCAAACCAGATGTCACCGGATATTGCGGCAGTTCCCCGCATCTGCCCATCCCTTTCCCGTGGCGGTGCAGGTGGCTAGCGTGGAAGGCGTCATTGGTTGACCGAGACTCAGGGCACTGCCGGCTTCGCACCGGTCGTCGGCACGGTCTCGTTGACGGAGTCCAGGATGCTCGGACACGGGCGCCGGTACCAGGCCACCCCGGGGACCCCGAACACCTGTTTCCACGGCACGACGGAGCAAGCGAGCACGAGGAGGAAACCGGCATGGTGGAAGCACCTCCGGTGCCCGTGGGCACCAGAGAACTTATCGACATCGGTGGCCGGCGCCTGAACGTCTGGCGGATCGGGAACGAGGGGCCCGTGGTGGTGCTGGTGCACGGGATTCCGACCAACCACATGCTTTGGCACGACGTCGCCCCGCAATTGGGCGCGGGAACGCAGGTCGTGGCGGTGGACATGCTCGGCTACGGATGGTCCGGGGCACCCGAAGACGCTGGCGTGGACCTGGCTTCTCAGGCCGGTCACCTCCTGGATCTACTCGACGTCCTCAGGATCGACCGGTGCATCGTCGTGGGTCATGACCTCGGCGGTGGGGTGGCCCAGATCCTGGCCACGGTCGCCCCGGACCGGGTTCAGGCAGTGGGGATCATCGATGGTGTGTGCTTCGACGGGTGGCCCGTCCCCGCCGTGCGGGCGATGCAGCTGGGACGGCTCGTGTTGCGCCGTACGCCACCTCAGGTGCTGGGCGCCGGCCTGCAGCGGAGCCTGCGTGCCCTGTTCGTGCATCAGGACCGGGCTGACACTTACACCCCTTGGTTCGCCGCCCCGTGGCGCGCCCCTGACGGGCCGCAGCGGCTGGAGCGGCACTTGCGGTCCCTGCACCAGGCCTACACTCTCGCGGTCGCGCCCTTCCTGCCGCGGTGGTCCATCCCGGTGGAGGTGCTCTGGGCCCGCCATGACTCCCAGATGAAACTGTCCTACGGGCAGCGCCTGGCCGAGACCATCCCCACCGCCCGACTGACAGTCATCGACAACGCACATCACTTCCTGCCCGCCGACACCCCCACCCCTGTCCTGGAGATGGTCCAACGCCTGCTCACTCGCCTCGACGGAACACACCCGAGGTAGCGTTGCCGGCCCCTGGACGTTCCACCGACGAGGGTCGGCCATCGATCTCCAGGGCGTCACCGATATAGGCGGTACCCATGACCCGGGTCGCGGTGGCGGTGGCGACGCCTCCTAGGTTCAGCACCCGCAGCCCTGCTCCACTGTCGCGCAGTGACTCGGCGAAGGCACGCATGCTCTGCGCCGACCGCCCCAGATGGACCATGTCCTGCTGCCGCATCAACGCCCGTGGCTTAGCGGCCGGTAACCGGGCCATATATAAACAGGGTCGACGCCTGCTCCTGTATCTCTCAATTCAGGGCCTCACCAGGCAGGCTCTGCCTGTCGTGGAAGGGGCACCCACCCTTTTCTCCCCTCCTTGGGGCGGCCAATGGGTCGACCAGGGCGTCTGGCCCTTTCCCACGGCACCGGCCGAGGGCGTCGCCCCAGCCAGCTGCTCGTCGCCCGCTTGCATCGACCCTGGTGCCCTTCTCGCATTGATAAGGCTACTGTGAGATGAGCCGTTATCGGGACCCGGGGATGCGGCCCCCGATGCCCACTGGCGCGGAGGAGGAAACCGACGTGGACATCAATCTGGTGCTGGCCCTGTTCGCCGGGGCGCTGCTGGTGTTCGCGGCGTTCTCGACCGTGCTGCAGCGGGCGAGCCTGCCCGGCCCCCTGCTGTGCCTGGGCTTTGGGGCGCTGATCGGCCCCCACGCCCTGGGCCTGCTGCGGATGGAGGACTTCGGGGTCCCGGAGGGCACCCTGCTCGAACAAGCCGCGCGGATCACCCTGGCCATTGGACTGGCCGGGGTCGCCCTGCGCCTGCCGCACGGCTACTGGCGGAACAACGCCCGGTGGATCGCGGTGATCATCGGGGCGGGCATGGCCGTGATGCTAGTGGTCGCCACCGGGGTGCTGTGGTGGGGACTGGGAGTTCCGTTCCTGATCGCCCTGCTCGTGGGGTCAATCATCACCCCGACCGATCCGGTGGTCACCACCCCGATCGTCACCGGGTCGATGGCCGAGGAGAAGGTCACCGAACGGGTCCGGCACAATCTCTCGGCCGAGAGCGGCATCAACGACGGGCTGGGATACCTCTTCGTCATGCTGCCCGTGCTGTTGCTGACGAAACCGGACCAGGCCTGGCACGAGCTGCTGACGAAGGTGCTGCTGTGGGAGGTGCTCGCCGGCGCCGTCATCGGTGCGGTGGCCGGATACCTGCTGGGCAAGCTCTTCGTGCTCGTGCGCGAGCACGGGCTGATGGAGGAAAGCTCCTACCTGGCGTTCATCGTGCCCCTGGCCCTGCTGCTGCTGGGGGCCGGCAAGCTGCTGAGCACCGATGCGATCCTGGTGGTCTTCATCGGGGTGGCCGTGTTCGGGCAGGTCATCCCCCAGCGGGAGGAGGCCCAGGAGGACAAGGTGCACGACGCCGTGGCCCGACTGTTCCTGCTGCCGGTGTTCATCCTGCTGGGCATGGCGCTGCCTTTCGGGGAGTGGACCCAGTTGGGCTGGGTGGCCCCCGTGGTGATGGCCGCGGCCGTGCTGGTGCGCCGGCTGGTGACCCTGTGGGCGCTGCGCCCGCTGCTGAAGGACATCCATGACCGGTCCGAGACGGCGTTCTTGAGCTGGTTCGCCCCCGTGGGCGTCTCCGCGCTGTTCTACGCCACCCTGGCCGAGCGCCACACCGGCCACCACGAGATCTTCGTCTACGCCACCCTGGCCATCACCGCCTCCGTGATCGTCCACGGGCTCACCTCCGCACCCCTGAGCGCGTGGTTGCAGCACCGCGAACCGCAGCTCAAGGAAGAAAAGGAAACCGCGGCGTGAGGCAGCAACGGCTCCTTTCCCGAACATGCGCCGGGCAGTCACGACGCCTGCTGCAGGGCGCGGAGGCCGTCAGGCGGCCCCGCACTCATACTTCCCATACCAATTCTCAGGTCAACACGGTTCGCACGAGGTGGGTCCGACGCGGGGTTCAGGACGACATTTGTCTCGATAACCTCGTCTGCGATCCGCCTCTAACCCGCCATATGTAAAGCGGCAGGGGCCAACCTTGCCCCCACTGCCGACGGTCCACTTCCATTCCTGCAGCAACGAGGGGCCGTGGGACCTGGTGCGCCAGGTCCCACGGCCCCTTGCGCGGTTCTCAGGCGGGGGTGCCGGTGCCGGGGGTGGGGGCGGTGGCCCAGGGGTTCTCCACGCCGATGTACTGGGTGGTGGTGTACTCGGCCAGGCCCTCGGCCCCGCCCTCGCGGCCGAGCCCGGACTGCTTGACCCCGCCGAAGGGGGCCGCGGCGTTGGAGATCACTCCGACGTTGAGGCCCATCAGGCCGAACTCGATCCGGTCGCCGATGCGCAGCCCGCGGGAGATGTTCTCGGTGAACACGTAGGAGGCCAGCCCGTACTCGGTGGCATTGGCCAGCTCCACCGCCTCGTCCTCGTCCTTGAAGGTCACCACCGGGGCGACGGGGCCGAAGATCTCCTCGGTCACCGCCCGCGCGTCACGGGGCACGTCGGTGAGCAGGGTGGGGGCGAAGAAGTACCCGGGGCCCTCCACCCGCCGGCCCCCGACCACGACCTTCGCCCCGCGGGAGACGGCGTCGGTGACGAACTCCTCCACGGAGTCCCGGGCCTTGG
>NZ_BAAAOA010000012.1:0-22240 GCF_039530085.1 Kocuria aegyptia | reverse complement strand
GACGGGCGCCTCAACAGCGCCTCGGACCTGACCGTAGGCACCGAAAGTGGCCGAGAATTGCCCGGGTTGTGAACGGCCGGTGACGCAGGATCTGAAGAGGCGTCGAAGAGAGGTCCTTAGGGCGGTGGGGTGACTCCTGTCGGCGAGCATCACCCGGCGCCAGTTGAGCGGCTGACAGGTGGAGAGGGATTTCGATGATGCCCTTGATGAGATGCACCGACCCGGCCTTTGCGCATGGCCCCTGAGCGGCCGGATGCGGTGCGGCCGGGACACGCCCCCGGGGTCTCCCCCGGGGGCGTGTCCCGGAAGCGGAGAGCACGATCCTGTCAGTTCGCGAAGACGTCCTGCAGCTTGTCGTTGGCGGTCCACAGGGCGACGGAGTCGCCGCCGTTGTTGAGCACGGAAGACGTGCCGCCGTTGTAGTACGCGTCCTCGGTGTTCGTTCCGGGCCCGGTGTAGATGCGCAGTTGCGCGCCCGGGGCCAGCTCGTAGCCCTCGCCCACCACCAGGACGTTGTTGGCGGCGTCGCGCAGGAGCCAGCCGCTGACGTCCACGGTGCGGGTACTGGTGTTGGTGAGCACGACGTGCTCACCGGTCCCGTGCTGGACGTCGTCGCCCGGAACGTCGTTGACGGAGTCCGTGATCTCCACGCCGTGGTCGGCGGGATAGGGGGCTCGTCCGTCGAGGTAGCGGTCGGTCTGGATCGGGAAGTCCCCGGTGATCATGTCCACGCCGAGGTCGATGACGTCCTGGACGGCCTCGGGGGAGTTCACGGTATAGACCCCCAGTTCCAGGCCGGTGGCGGCGACGCGCGCGACGCCGTCGGCGTCCAGGGCCCGGTAGTTGGTGCCCACGGAGTCCACGAACCCGGCCCATCGCTGCAGCGTCGCGGTGTCGGGCACGGTGCCGGTCAGCTGCTGCAAGGGCACCTCGGGGGCGAGCGCGGCAAAGGCCCGGTTGGAGGTCTCGTCGAAGCCGATGACGGTGACCTTGCCGGCGGCCAGCAGCTTCGCCCAGTCCTTGTCCTGGGCGAGGGACCCCGCCACGACCTGCTCGATGCCGGGAGAGTTCTTGGGGGACTTGATCTCGATGTAGACGCCGGTGTTGATGGTGGCGACCTTCGCGGCGTCGTCGAGGTGCGGGATCTTCTCGCCGGCGAACTTCTCGCCGAAGTAGGAACCGGCGTCGAGCTGCTGGAGCTCGGCCCAGGTGAAGGAGGTGATCGGGTCGTTCTCGCGGCCCGGGAAGACCTCGGCGACGTTCGTGGTGCGTGCCGGGGTGTTGTCGTGGAAGAGGAACGGCACCCCGTCGGCGCTGAGTTGGACGTCGATCTCGAGGTAGTCGACCCCGGCGGCGCGGGCATCCTTGAACGCGGCCACGGTGTTCTCCGGCGCGGTGCCGGCAGCGCCCCGGTGGCCGATCAGCAGGGGCCGGTCCTCCGCGGCGATGGTGGCGGCCGGAGGCGCAGTGACGACGGTCGCGGTGGGGGCGGCCACGGCAGGGGCCGACACCCCGATCAGGGTGGCGGCCGACAGAGCACCGGCAGCGGCGACGTGGAGCGGACGGAACTCGGAGCGGGGGAGACTCATGGGGGGTGTCTTTCCGGTCGACAGTGGTGGCACGGCCAGTCAACGGGGACGAAGAGACACCAGGATCAATGCGAGGTGAAGCGCAGACGAGGTCCAGGCAACGTCGATCTGACGGGCGGGCCGAGGCCGTGGTGGCCACCGACTCCGGCGCCGCCCTCGCCTACGTCGGTTGGGACCCGGATGGTGGTGTGGCGAGTGAGGCCCCTTTCCCCAGGAGGCAGAGTTCTTGGACGCGGTTCGGTACGGTCCCTCCGCGGACCGGGTTCGTTGACGGGGGAGGGGTGGAGACGGGATGCCCCACGGAGCGGCGGATCGCCGTCCTGGGGGACATCCCGTCTCATCTGCCGGGATCCGGTCGGCTACCGGGGCCCGCCCCGGCGACGGCGGCTCATCGCCGAGGCGGCAACCAGGGCCAGTAGGGCCGCTCCGGCCAGCAGGCCGGCACGGACGTCCACGACGGTGGTGGCCGGCTGAGCCGGAATCCCGGCGCTGATGTTCCACCCGTTCACTGTGGAGGCCGCAGTCCGGATTCCCGCCGCGGGGGAGACGGTGCCGGTCGTCGTACCGGCAGAGCGGACCACCAGGGTGCTCTCGGTGGCGTGCCCGGCCGTCCCGGCGAGACCCTCGAGGGCGTCCGCAGTCATGGCGTGAGCGGTGGTGCCCGCGCCGGGGACCACGGTCGCGGCAGTCTCCTCAGTCGCGGCGTCCATGCCGGTCTGGCCCCCAAGACCGGCGGCCACAGCGGCGTCCGCCGTGAGGTTCTCGTCCACGGTGCTGGTGGCGGTGAGGGCCGCGTCGCCGGTGGTGGTGAAGTCGGACCCTTCGGACACGACTCCCGGACCGGGATCGGTAACGGCATCAGCAGCGGATCCGTTGTCCACGGTGGCGAGCTGGACGGCAGCAGCGGCGCCCGCCGCGACGTCCTCGTCCACGGTGCCCGCGGTGGCCAGGGTCGCGTCGCCGGTGGCGGCGGTCTCCTCGGTCACAACGGGTGCGGTGGTGCCGAGGCCGAGCTGAGCCGCGACGGCGGCGTCAGCCGTCAGGCCGGTCTCCTCCGGCACGATGCCGGTGGTGTCCGGACTCAGGTCGGCCGCGGCAGTCGCGTCAGCGGCCGTAGCGGCCGTAGCGGTCTCCTCGGTGACGACGCCGACACCGAGATCGGCGGCGGCGGTCGCGGCGGCAGCAGTGCTGCCGCCCACGGTGCCCGCGGTGGCCAGGGTCGCGTCGCCGGTGGCGGCGATCTCCTCGGTCACAACGGGTGCGATGGTGCCGAGCCCGAGCTGAGCCGCGACGGCGGCGTCAGCCGTCAGGCCGGTCTCCTCGGTCACAACGGGTGCGGTGGTGCCGAGCCCGAGCTGAGCCGCGACGGCGGTCGACACGGTGACGTCGGCGGTGTTCTCCGCGGCCGAGGCCTCGGAGGACCCGATGATTGCTATTCCGGTGGCAAGGGCGAAGCCGTACAGGCCACGCCGGAGGTCCTGGTACATGGTCGTTCTCCTGAACTGATGAGTCGTGCGTCCGCGCCGGAGGGCGTCAGACGGGGAGGTGCTGTTGCTGCCAGGAAATGGGCAGCGCAGCGCTCATCAATCAGGAGTGGAGCCGGGGTCGAAAGCCGGCGGGGCCGGGGGTTGATCGACGCCCCCGGAGAACAGGTCGCTCTGTCCGGCACTCAGGTGCGGGAACAGCTCGAGGTAGGGAAGGTCTGCAGGGACCTCCGGCCAGGAGTCCGGGCCGGCACTGCGCAGCGGCGTCCCGGTCCCTCCGGACCCAGCTGCGGAGGCAGTGGCACCGGGGCTCGGAAGCACGCTCGTGGCGGTCGGCGAGGACTCCGCGTAGAGCGGGGACGTGGCGACGGCGCTGGCCGCAGAATCCGTCGGCGCGGCGAGAGGCTGACCGAGACCGGCCAGGAAGTCCGAGGAGCTTGGATTCGCGGACTGCGCACCGGACTCCGTCTGCTGGGCGGCAGCGGCCGGAGTCCCGGCGGTGAGGACCTGGGGCTTCAGCTCGGGCGCCATGACCGGATCGGGCACCACGGCGGCGGGGCGCTCCGGCGGCGCCACGGAAGCGTCAGAGGCTGCAGGAGTGGCCGTGGGAGCGCCCACGACAGGACCGGTGACCGGCTCCGGCCGCAGAATCTCCTCGGCCGCCGGCGCGCCGGGGAGAACGTTCTCCACGACTGCAGCAGGTCCGGGGGCCACCGGGACGACGTCGTCGGGAAGCGTCTGCTCCACGACATCGGTGAGCGGCTCGATGGCCGTCAGCACGGTCTCCACCGGCTGTGCAACGAGGTCGCTGACCGGCTCCACCACCACGGCCTCCTTCACCGGGGCAATGACGGGTTCGAGCGTGGACTGCGCGATCTCCACCGGCAGGGCCCTCTCGACGGCCACCGCCGCGGCGGCGACGTCAGGCGGTGCCGCGGTGAGCGCCACCTGCCGGCCGGCCTGGTGGACCTTGCCCGCCGCTCCATTTGCTGTCTGGGCCACGACGCCGGCGCTCGGGCCCGGCAGCTCGGGAAGTCCGTCGACGGCGTGGGCGCCCGTGGCGCCCACGACGAGCCAGCCCACAGCGGCTGCGCCGGAGACGAGGGCAACGCGCACGGAAGTGACCAAAGAACGGCGTCTCGGCGTCTTCACGGGTGCACCTCCCCCTTGTCGTGTCCAGCATCTGATGGACCGGAACCGACCTCATTATCAGCACCATGATCATGCAAAAGCAACGGGTTGACCGGTGCAGGAAAGCCGTCCGCAGTGGCGTGCCCTGCCGGCGACCTGGTGACCTGCACCAACGTGAGTTCCTCCGGGGCTGATGCCGCGCTGTTCCCGGCCAGGAGGGATGTCATCATGCCGCAAGATCTCGATCCCGCCGCCGAGGGGTGGGCTGCAGCCGCGGCGTCGAAGGACGACCGCGCAGTTGCTGGTTGGACTGCGCGCAGCTGATATACCGCAGGCCGGGCACGCCATGCTTCGCAGAACGACAACTATCGGTCATCGAGATGGCCCAGGCGTCCCTTCGCACGCAGCAGTCCCGTGCTGGCCCCCGCACTGGTTGCAGGGGCTGATGTTGCCCGGGAGGGCGCCCCGCGACGGCCTTGTCCACGACCTCTGGCCTATTGGTAATCGTCCGGTTACCATAAGTGTCGTGGACGTGTTCATGGCTTTGGGGGACCCGGTGCGGCGGGCCCTGCTGCGACGGCTGGCCGAGGGGCCGGCCCGGGTGGTCGACCTCGCGGCCGACCACGACATCAGCCGCCCGGCGGTCAGCAGGCACCTGAGGGTGCTCGGCGACGCGGGCCTGGTCACCGGGCTCACGCAGGGCCGTGAACGCCACTACACGTTGGTGCCCTCCGCCCTGGAGCCGGTCGCCGTCCTGCTCGCCGAGCTCAGCGGCCGGAGGCCACGGATCCCGGAGCACGTCCTGGACGGACTCGAGCTCGAGGTCCGCCGCACCACCCGCGACCGCGCCGTTGACCGGTCTGCCCGGCAGGCCCGCACCGAGAGGAAGGACGCAGGATGACACCACCACAGGCCACCGGCCGGCCCGAGACCCGCCAGGACGGTGACTGGATCGTGCTCACCCGCCACTTCAACGCCCCTGTCGAGGACGTGTGGGCCGCCGTCACGGACTCCGAACGCCTCGGGCGCTGGATCGGCACCTGGAGCGGTGACCCGGCCTCCGGCAGCGTCACCTTCCGGATGACCGCCGAGGACGGGATGCCGGAGGAGGTGCACCACATCGAGGCCTGCGAGCCCCCACGGCTGCTGCGCACGCGCGCACGCAGCGCGGGCCTCGACGGGCAGGACCACGACTGGAGAGTGGAGATCCGGCTCACCGACGACGGTGGCGGCACCACGCTGCACTTCGGCCAGATCCTGCCGGAACCGGCGTGGGCGCACAGCATCGGCCCCGGCTGGGACTACTACCTGGACCGGCTGGTGGCGGCCGAGACGGGCGGGGACGTCGCCGCGATCGACTTCGAGCGCGACTACTACCCCGCCCTGCTCCCGGCGTACCAGGAGCGCTTCCCGGCCACGCCCCAGCAGCCGTGACCGGCCGACGTGCGGCCACGGGCCCAGCCTCAGGTCAGGGGCTGCCCGAACAGGTGTTGGTCCATCCGCGGACAGCGGATGTATGAGCAGCTCGGGGTGCACCGCTTTGCACAGGGCGGTTCTCGGGCGCCGTCCCCGGCGGCCGGGTCGATCCGGCGATTGGCAGCATTGCCGTCGCCGCAGGAGGCCGGCTGCGAGCACTCCCGACGTGGGCCGCGTCGTCGTCCGGCGTGACACCGCGGGCCGATCCCCAGCATTGGCCCATTCCCTCTCAGCAATGAGAGGCTGACCCTATGAATAACGAAAAGGTAACGGGTCACAGCGGCGTGCCCGTATCCGAAGGGGCAGATCTCCTGGCCGAAGTCGTGGAGCTGACCGAGCGCATCCACGTGCTGTCCCTGGAGCGAGGCATCGCGGTGCGCATGCGCAACCGTGCTCTGGTCGGCTCGCACCGGGCGGGTGCCTCCATCCGAGAGCTGGTCGAGCTGACCGGGCTGCACTCCGAGGACATCGCTGAGGTCGTCAGCATGCCGCCGGATGTGACTCCTCGCTGAGGGCGGAGGCCCCGGTGCCTCCGGACGCTGCCCGATCGGGCACTTGCCCCCGCGCGGGTGCGGCATCCACCGCCGGGGATCGACGACCAGGCCGGGTCTCCTGTGACGGGTCTGTTGGAGGCTCTCGTTCCACGGAAGGATGAGAGCCATGGCAGCACCGGAGAAGCACCCGGACGAGCGGGGTGGGCGCGTGAGCCGGATGGTGGTGGAGGCCCGTCCTGGGCCGGCCACCGAGGCCGGGGCGCCGCTCCGGGCCGCCCGGCCATCTCGGGTCGGACCCGCAGGCGCGGCGGAAGCGGCCGCGCAGGCCGCGAGAGCAAGGTCCTACAGGTATGGCCACCCCGGCACAGTTCTATGACGCCCTCGCGTCCGAGTATCACCTGCTCTTCGGTCACTGGTGGGCAGCGGCCCAGTGGCACGGGCGGGTCATCGCCGACATCCTCGCGCAGCGGGGGGTCACCGAGGGGCGCCTGTTGGACTGCACCTGCGGCATCGGAACCCAGGCCCTGCCACTGGCGACGCTCGGTTACGACGTGACAGCCACCGACGTGAGCCAGGCGGCGGTGGACCGGGCCCGGGTGGAGGCGGCCGCGAGAGGAATCGACGTCGATCTCAGCGTCTGCGACCTCCGCGAGCTCCGCGACCACGTCGAAGGGGACTTCGACGTGGTGGTCTCCTGCGACAACGCACTGCCGCATCTGCTCACCGACGAGCAGCTGCAGCGGGCCTTGCACAGTGTCCGTGCGTGCCTGCGACCGGCCGGCCTGCTGCTCGTCTCCCTTCGCGACTATGACGCGCTGAGACGCACTCGCCCCGACGGGGTGCCGATCTCGGTCCACGGGGAAGTCGGGTCGCGGCACGGCTCGGGCCAGGCCTGGCGGTGGTCGGCGGACGCGGAGTACGTGGACATCGAGCTGTTCACCCTCACCGAGGACGCGGCGGGATCATGGCGGGCGCGCTCAGGGACGACGCGCTGCCGGGCTCTGACACGCGCGAAGCTCGGAAGCCTGTTGCTGTCGACCGGGTACACCGGAGTCGAATGGCTCATGCCGGACGTGGGCGGCCACTACCAGCCGATCGTGATCGCACGAGCCTGACGGGGACCGACGCACGGCGTGCACGCCGCCCGACCCAGCGGAGGTCTCGTTGCCCGGCCCGCCCCTGGGGTCCTCGAGCCAGGGGGATCGCTCACCGTGGCTTCGGCGGCAGGACCGCCACCCATGCGATCCCGGCAGCGACCTGCGCCACGCCGACGGCCCGCATCAGCCCGGGGTGCTCCACGAACACCGATACCACCCGGCGCACCGGATCGGGGCCGATCATCCACCGGGCGGCATGGCGGGCCGGGAACAGCGCGGCAATGACGCCATCACCGATGGTGACCAGAGCGATGCTCTCTGCAATGCGAACGTGCACGGGAACCTCCGTAGGGATCGACGTCGGACTGCCAGTGTGCCCGGATGCCGCACCGGAGTTCTACAGCAGCCGCGCCGGCCGCATCGATCGCCGAACCACGCGCGCCTCCGTCCGAGTCGTGCGCCTTCCAACGCGCCTGAGCCATCGGCGTGGGACGGGGCGGCGGTCCATGGTGCATCGGTGGTGCACCGGCCGGGTCCGGGACAGGCCGGGGAACGCGGCGGCGGTCCTGTTGATCTCTTCCAGGGCCGCTCGCCCCGCAGGGTCGGTGAAGAGGGGGAACAGGGCGGCTCGGGCTGGTTCACCGCCGGCGTAGCGGGTGCCGGGGAAGTGCCACCGGGCCACCGCGCTCCGGGCGATCCTCCGGGCGGCGGCACTGCGGGCCAGGCGGGTGCCGACCTCCTCGGCGTAGAAGCCCAGGTGCCGTTCCTTCGCCCGGGTGATCGCCTCGGTGAGTTCTTTCAGGGCGGGCTCGATCTCGCCCAGCTGGCGGTAGGCCACGGTGAGCACGGCGGTGTCCAGCCAACCGGTGACCATGTGCGCGCCGGTGATCTCCGCGCCCATGAGGTTGGTCGCGATCGCGGCCACGGTGGGGCGGGCCCGGTCGTCCCAGCTCCGCCGGATCCGACCCCGTCTCGTGTCGAAGGGTTCCTGGGGGGAACGGCCATTGGTGTGCAGCACCGCGTGCAGGGTCTGGGCCAGCCAGTGCTGCTCGTAGCCCCAGGTGGTGAGGAAGGCGCTCACCCGGGACTCGGCGTGGGTGGGAGTGACCAGCACATCGCGCATCCGGCCCAGGGCGGTGCGCTCCACCTGCCACAGACAGGTGAGGGCGTCCAGGGCCGGGGCGGACAGGGCGTCCATCACGTCCACGTCGACGTCGGTGGGGCGGATGGCCAGGGGATGGCGCATGTAGGCGTGGACGTCGAATCCGGTGGTGTTCATGCCGGCACCCCGCGGGCGTCGAGGGCCTGGGTCACGAGGGTCAGTCCTTCCATGCCGGGCAGTTTGGCGACGTGCCGGTCGATGGCCTCGGCCTCTTTCCGCCCTGCGGGTCCGGAGAACAGGTGGGTGAGGACGTGGTCGACCTCGGCCTCGGGGGACACCCCGGAGCCGACCGGCTGCCAGGCGGTGCGCAGGGCCAGGCGGGCCAGTTTCTGGGCGCGCGGATTGTCCTGCAGGCGGGTGCGGGCCTGGGTGGTGTAGAAGGCGATGTGCTTGGCCTCCTGGGCGGCGATCCTCCGCAGGAGGATGGTGAGCACGGGGCTGTCCTGGAGGGCGGCGAGGCGTTTGTAGCCGGCGGCGGTGGAGCGTTCGTTGATGGAGCCCCAGAGCATGTGCACGGCCACGAAATCAGCCCCGGCGATGTTGGACAGCAGCGACTGCTTGACCGGGCTGAGCCGGTCCCGCCAGCCGAGCTTGACCCGTTTGGCCTTGACCTCGTCGAAGGCCACCGTGATCCCGTGCAGCTCCAGCACGTGGGCCAGGGCCTCCCCGTGCCAGATCTCCTCCCAGTTCCAGGAGGTCATGAAGGTGCCGACGTCCGGGTCCTTGCGCGAGGGGCTGACGAGCATGTCGCGCAGGTAGCACACGGTGTGGAACTCGATCTCGCACATGTAGCGCAGCGTGCGCAGCGTGTCGGGCGGCAGCGGGCTGTCCCGGAACACCTCGTAGTCGAGGTCCTCCCAGCTCACGGGAGCGGCCTCGCGGGCGTACCGGTCGATGTCGAAGGCCATGGCGGCTCGTCTCCCTCCCCTGCGCGACGAACGCGGCGGCCCCGCGAACCGGGGGCGGGCCAGCGGTGCTCGTCCGCACGGTGCTCGTTGTGACGGTGTCACCTCCTGTCCGGAGCCGGTGGCCCAGCGGATGGGTGAGGGCACACGGCGGTGGGCGCCGCGCACCGGGTGCGCAGCGCCCACTGCCGTGGTCGTCCCGGGTCAGGGGCTGGTGGTGGGAGGGCTTTGCCGGGCAGTCAGGGCGCCCAGGACCAGGTCCAGGGCCAGGAAGGCCGCCAGGCTGATGCCCAGCAGCGGCAAGAACACCCCGAGGACCACCGCGAGCACAGCGATCCCGGCCACCGCGGGCAGGGGAGCTCGGCGCAGGGCCCCACGGGCCGGGGCCGAACCCGGGGTCATCCCGGTGGGCCGGGTGGGCCGGCGGCGCCACCACATCAGATACCCCCAGGTCACCATCGCGGCCAGGCCCAGGGCGAGGGCGGCGAGCACGACCTGGTTGACGACCCCGAAGAGCACCCCCATGTGGGCGGCCACGCCCCACTGGGCGAGCTTGGCCATGATCCCGTACTCGGCGAAGCGCACCTGGTCGGCGACCTGCCCGGTGGCCGGGTCCACGGCCACGGCGTCGACCTGGGTGGGCCAGGACCGGTCGATCTCGGCCACCGTCCACGCCACTCCGGTCTCGGGGGAGGGCTTGATCTCGAGCAGGGTGGCGTCGATGCCGGTGTCACGAGCGGTGGCCAGCACCGCGTCGAAGGAGCCGCCGCTGGAGGCGGCACCCGCCACGGCGGTGTGGTCGTGATGATCGCCGTGTTCGGTGTGCTCGGCGTGCTCGTCCGTCGCGGCCGGTGCCTGGGCCGGGTGCAGGGTCGTCTCCAGTGCCGGGGTGGTCCAGCCCAGGGTGGAGCGCAGGTCGGTGACGTTGGCCCCGGCGTACGTCGACCAGGTCAGCCCGGTGGCGGAAAGGAACAGGAAACCGACGGCCAGCCACACCCCGGTCGCGGCGTGCCACGACAGGGCCCGCCGATACTTGTTCGTGGTGGTGTCAGGAAGCAGCAGGCCCCGGGCTCGGCGTCCGGTTCTGGCCCTGCGCCAGCGGACAGCCCACAGTCCCAGTCCGGTCAGGGCGATGACGCCCAGCCAGGAGGCGGCCAGCTCGCTGTAGATCCGCCCCGGCTCACCCAGTCCCAGGCTGCGGTGGATCTCGGAGATGGTGGAGCGCAACGGCAAGGACCCGCTGGAGCCGTACACGGTCAGGTCCCCGACCACCGCCCCGGTGCCCGGGTCCACGAACACGCCCCGGTGCTCGGAAGCACCCAAGGCCGGGTCGGTGAACATGACCCGGGTGGTGCCCCCCTCCGGGGCCGGGCGCACCGCCGCCGGGGCGGTCTCCAGCCCTGCGGCGGCCTGGGCGGCGGCGACCTGAGCGTCCAGGGACAACGGTTGAGCAGTGACGGTGCCGGTCAGCGCCTCGGCGTAGACCACTCGCTCCAGTTGCGGGCTCAGGGCGTAGAACGCTCCGGAGACGGCGGCGACGAGCAGGAACGGGCCGATGAACACTCCGATGTAGAAGTGCAGCCGCAACAGCAGCTGCCGGCCCCAGCTCTTCGAGGGCGGCGGCGCCGAAGGCGGGGGCTGCGGTGCGGGTTGGGACGTGGTGGGTGCAGACATGATCGATGGAGCCTCTCGCAGGTGGACGGCGGAGACCGGCGGCGCCGACAGCGGACACCGGGGCACCTCGGGGCGACCTCGACTGCAGCGTGCACAGGCACAGCACGGCGAGGCCGGCGAGGACGAGCCATGACGGGTGTGGGATCA
This sequence comes from Kocuria aegyptia, assembly GCF_039530085.1. Taxonomy (NCBI): domain Bacteria; kingdom Bacillati; phylum Actinomycetota; class Actinomycetes; order Micrococcales; family Micrococcaceae; genus Kocuria; species Kocuria aegyptia. The sequence continues at coordinate 11,081 of NZ_BAAAOA010000012.1, read as the reverse complement.
CCGGCGGCACCTGGACGGTGCGCTCCCGCCAAGGACAAGGCCGGTTGCTGAAGGCGTCGGTCTCCGGAGGGTGATGAGAAGCCACGCCCCCGGCACCGGAGCTCAACAGCCGGTCCCGGCGGGGCGGGCAGGACGAGGTCACACCACCGGTGCCGGCGGTCCCCTCCGCGAGATCGCGCCACGCACCCACCCGGTGTCCTCCCCGACGGGCAGGAAGAACTCCCCGGCCCGGCGCGGCGGGCGGGCCGCCGGAATCAGTGGCAGCACCAGGGCCAGCACCACACCGACCTCGGTGCGCAGCGCGTCGACCAGCGCCCACCACGACCTCTCCCCGTGCTGCAGCACCCAGAACGTGAGGATCCCCGCGAGCACGTGCGCGGCCAGCATCCCCGAAGGGGCTTCCGCCCCTGACGTCAGTGGCGCCCCCGGGACCATCGCAGCCCCGTGGTGGACGTGGGAGGTCATCGCCTCGCCCGGTGCCGCAGCAGAACGGAACGAGGGAACGGAGAACAGTGCGTGATAGACACCTTGGCTCAGCGCCACCGCCGCAGCCATCCGTGCCGGGCCCATCCGGCGCCCGGCCAGCAGCCCGCAGACCACCCCGGCCGCGGCCAGGGCGCACATCAGCAGCGCCGGGTCCGGAGCCGAAGCATCAGCGATGTAGTGCGAGAGCCCAGCGCACACGGTGGACAAGAACGCGGCCAGCCACCCACGCACCCAACGTGCACCCGGGCGCACCGGTCCGTGCTGCTCCATCCGCCTCACCTCCCCTCAGGCGTGCCCGGCCAGCGTACCGGCCCGTAGGACACCGGGCGCCCACGCCGGCGCTCGAGCACCGATCCTGGCTGCCCCGCCTTGAGAATTTCTGGGATCGTGCTCGCGGCGGGTGCGCCGGTCCACAGGGCACTGGTCGCAGATGCCGTGTCGGAGGCGATGAGGGAGCCCCGTGCCGATGACCCGTGGGGTGAGCCCGGCGCAGCCGGCCGCGCCGGAGCCGATGATGATCGTCTGGTCCGTGGTGGCCGCGGAGGCGGTGGTGGCGTCCGTGGTCGAGACCGTTTCCCCTTACCCGGCGGTGGTGGTGCTGTCGGCGGGCAGCAGCTCGGCGATCAGCTGCGCGACCCTGCTCCTGATCTCGTCACGGATGGGCCGGACGGATTCCACGCCCTTGCCGGCCGGGTCCTCCAGCTTCCAGTCCTCGTAGCGCTTGCCCGGATAGAACGGGCAGGCGTCCCCGCAGCCCATGGTGATCACCACATCGGAGTCCTGCACGGCCTCATCGGTGAGGATCTTGGGGGTCTGCGCGCTCATGTCGATGCCCTCCTCGGCCATGGCCTCCACCGCGGCCGGGTTCACCGCATCGGCCGGGGTGGAGCCGGCCGAACGCACCTCGATGCGTCCGCCGGAGAGGTGGGTCAGGTAGGCGGCGGCCATCTGGGACCGCCCGGCGTTGTGCACGCACACGAACAGGACCGAAGGCTTGTCCGTGGTCTCGGCGGGAGGCGCGGAAGTGGTCTCGGTACTCATGGGGATCATCCGTTCTGTCGCCACGAAAAATGGGGAGGAGGGAGGTGGACGAGGCTCAGGCAGGGTTGCCGTCGGTGAGCTCGGTGAGCAGCGCCTGCACGCGGGCGTCGATGTCGTCACGGACCAGGCGCATCCGCTCGGCGCCCTCGATGCCCCGGGTGGAGGGCTCGTCGGTGTACCAGGTCTCGATGGTGCCGGCCATGCCGTCGACGGGCTCGACCTCCGCCTCGTCCCCGAGGACCACGACCCGGTCCACACGGCGCAGCAGATCGGGATCGATGGGCTTCGGCGTGCCGGAGGACATGTCGGCGCCGACCTCAGCGACGACCTCGGCGGACAGCGCATTGATCTTGTTGCCCGGTGTGGTGCCGCCGGAGTGGACCTCCACCGCCCCGTGGGCGCGGTGCTCCATGAGGGCGGCGGCCATCTGGGACTTGCCGCCGTTCTTGGCGCAGACGAACAGGACGGAGGGCTTGGTGTCGCTCAACGGATACTCCTGGAGGTTCGCGGAAGCAGGGGCTGTACGGGACAGGGTCGGGTCAGCGGGTGGGAACGGTGGCATCGCCGGGGAACAGCTTCCGCCCGGCCCACAGGGACACGTAGACCAGCGCCACCAGGACGGGGACCTCGATCAGCGGGCCGACCACTCCGGCCAGGGCCTGCCCGGAGGTGACCCCGAAGGTGCCGATGGCCACGGCGATGGCGAGCTCGAAGTTGTTGCCGGCGGCGGTGAAGGCCACGGTGGTGGACTTCGCGTAGTTCAGCCCCAGGGCTTTCGAGGCCAGCAGGCCGATGCCGAACATCAGGAAGAAGTACACCAGCAGGGGCCAGGCGATGCGCACGACGTCCCAGGGGCTCGAGGTGATGGCGTCGCCCTGCAGGGCGAAGAGCAGCACGATGGTGAACAGCAGCCCGTACAGGGCCCAGGGGCCGAGCTTCGGCAGGAACGTGCCCTCGTACCACTCCCGGCCCCTGGCCTTCTCGCCCAGGGTGCGGGTGAGGAACCCGGCCACCAGCGGGATGCCCAGGAACACCAGCACGGAGGCGACGATCGACCACACCGAGAACTCCGCCGAGGTGGTGGGCAGGCCGAGCCAGGCGGGCAGGACCTGGAGGTAGAACCAGCCCAGGGCGCCGAAGGCGAGGACCTGGAAGACGGAGTTGACGGCCACCAGCACGGCCGCCGCTTCCCGGTCCCCGCAGGCCAGATCGTTCCAGATCAGCACCATGGCGATGCACCGGGCCAGCCCGACGATGATCAGCCCGGTGCGGTACTCGGGCAGATCGGGCAGGAAGATCCAGGCCAGAGCGAACATCAGGGCGGGCCCGACGATCCAGTTCAGCACCAGCGACGCCCCCATCAGGCGCTTGTCACCGGCCACACGGTGGGTCTCGTCGTAGCGGACCTTGGCCAGCACCGGGTACATCATCACCAGCAGCCCGATCGCGATCGGCAGGGACACCTCCCCGATCCGCACAGCCTCCAGGGCGGTGTCCAGGCCCGGAACGAACCGGCCCAGCAGCAGGCCGGCGACCATGGCCGCGACGATCCAGGCGGGCAGCCAGCGGTCGAGGAAGGACAGGTCCTTCATCACCCCCTGGGAGGCGGAGGGGGCAGTGGTGGTGTTGCTCATGATCAGGGGCGGCCCTTCGTATTGACGACTGTCTATCGGAAAGACTAGGGGTCACATCGACATCGGTCAATGTAGGATGGGGGGATGGCTCTCGCACCCGACGTCCAGGCCGCCGCTGCCGATGAGTGCGCCCCCAGCACGACGGGCTCGGAGTGCTGCTCGCTCTCGGGTGGACCCATGACCGAGGACGACGCCCGGCGGATCGCCGGCCGGCTCAAGGCCCTGTCCGATCCCACCCGACTGCGGCTGCTCTCCCATGTGGCGGCCCAGGGGTGCGGTGCGGTCTGCGTGTGCGACCTGACCGCGGTGGTGGACATCAGCCAGCCCACGGTCAGCCACCACATGAAGAAGCTCGTCGACGCCGGACTGGTCACCCGCGAGCAGCGGGGCAAGTGGGCGCACTACTCCGTGGTGCCCGAGGCCTTCGCCGAGCTGCGCGGCTTCCTCGACCTGCGCTGAGAGCCCGGGCCGAGTTCCCGCGCCGGTGTGCGCCGGACAGCGGGACCGGTCGGTCCGAGTCCACGAGGCCCCCCGTGCGTCACCGGTGGGGAGTCGTGGACCCCGTGCGGGATTCCGCGGCAATGGTGACGTGCTGGAGGGCGGCTGCCGGCTGTGGTGCGGCGGCCGTGGCATGGTGGTGCTCCTCAGCAGTGCGCCGGGCGGGGGAAGGCCTGGGGGTGCGGTGGCGCACGCTGGCGGTGGCCGGTGTCGCCTGCAGGTGCCCCGGAGCGGTCCTGATGTTCCGCACGGTGCTGTGCTCGTCCTTCTCTGCGCTGGAGATCGTCCAGGAGTGCCGCTCGATGGGCAGGTGCCGCAGGTCCTCCGCGTCGGCCGGCAGTGCGGGGTCGGCGACGATGAGGCGCACCTGCTGGGAGGGGTGACCGGAGTACCCCTCCCGCGCGTGTCGGGTGAGGGCCTCCACAGTGGCGGCCTCGGCGATCCGGGTGTCGTTCAGCCGCAACAGAGCCCTCCCGGAACCACAGGGCGTGGTCCCGGCTCGGGTGTCGCACGCGAGAAGTTAGGTAAGCCTGACCTCACCTCACTGTGGCAGACTGTAGCAGTCGAAGCAGCATTAGCGAACACTGCACTGACGTAATCGGATAGTGATGGTTCCACCCGGGCTTCACCCTCACCACCGACGTCCGGTCCATCGCCCGGATTCCTCCCGAGCCGTCCACCACCCAGGAGATCGTCCATGACCGAGCCTCTCGTCCATCCCGCCGCCACGGCACAGCGCGCCCAGGCCACGGTGGCCACCGCGGCGGCGCCCCGCTATGCCAAGCAGCTCGCCTCCCACCTCGGGCGCAAGGCCGAGGTCCGCGACGAGGCCGAAGGGCCGCGGATCGTGCTCACCGTGGGCAGCTGCCTGCTCGTCGCCGGCGACCAGACCCTGGAGCTGCGCGCCCGGTCGGCGACTGCCGAAGGGCTCGAGCGGGTCCAGCAGGTGGTCGGTACTCATCTGGAGCGGTTCGGGCAACGTGAGGGCTTCGCCGTGGAGTGGGTCACCCCGGCCTGAGGCGCCCCGGTCCGCCGGTGCGGGACACCGGTGCCGGCCAAGCGCATCCCGGTGTCCCTGGCCCTGCACCGCTGCCATCCCCTGGGCCGAGTCGTCCGCGGACCGCCGTCAGCACGGCCGTCTTCCCGGAACGTCGCTCCTGGGGTGACGAGGCTCTGCGTCCGGGGGCCCGCCCTTCGCGGGCCGCGAGGGGCGCGGCACCGCAAGCGCGAAGGGCGGGTAAGGCGCACAACAGGCAGTGCCGTGGGCCTCGGGGCGCATAGTGCGGGAATCACGTGCGCCGCTGTCCATTTTACGCACAGCGGGACAGTTTGCGCACTGGTTGGCAACGGTATGACGGTGCCGGCCGGCGTGCGGACGCCCCCCGGGGTGGCGTGCTCGATGCAGGTGCGGCCAGAGATTCGGGGCCTGTTTCGCGCGCTGTCCGAACCAGGCCTCTCCCGTCGGGGAGAGGGTGAGCGATCACGGGACCTGCCTTCGATTGCCCACAGGCCGGGCCGTTCCTATTCTGAACAGAACAGTCGAGCAGATGGCCGGCTCTGTGCGTTTCGTGACCCGGAGGCAATGGCCGCATGCCCACCTCAACCCCGAGGAGTTCCCCCCCGGGAGGGGCCGGTCCCCGGCGTCTGTCCTTCGCCACTCAGGACCCGGAGGCGGGGATCGAGGTCCTCGAGCAGGTATACGCGGTCCGGCGGATCGAGATCGACCGCAGCACGCCGTTCAGCATGGCCCAGGCCGTGCGCGGCGTGGAGGGGTTGCATCTGGAACAAGCCCGGTTGCAAGGGGCGCCGACCGGGGCGCTGGTCGACGCCACCGGCATCGTGCGGGTCGGCCAGGTCTACGACGGGGGACTGGCCTTCACCGACCACACCCGCACCATTGCCAGGCGGACCCCGTTCCTGTTCCCGGTGCGCCCCTACGCCTGCCGCTGGGACAACCTGGGGCTGCTGACGGTGTCCTTGGACTTCTCCGCGATCCAGGCCCACGCGGCGGAGCTGCTGGGCCTGGACGAGTTCGAGCTGCACTTCACCGGCGGAGCCCCGGTGAGCGCGCCGATGGCCCAGTACCTCGCCCGCCTGATCACCGCGCTGGGCCGTGATCAGCTCAACAGTGAAGCCATGTCCCATTCCCTGATCCGACAGGAGATCTTCCGATCCACCGCGACGGCGGTGCTGCACACCTTCCCCAGCACCTTCCTGGACCAGTCGTCCCACCCGGTGGATTCCGACCGGGTACCAGGAGGGGTGCGCCGGGCGATCACGCACATGGAAGAGCATCTGCGCGACCCGCTCACCCTGGCCGGCCTGGCGACGGCCGCCCGGATGAGCCCGCGCGGGCTGCAAGCGGCCTTCGCCCGGCAGATGGGCATCACCCCGATGGCCCACCTGCGCAGCCTGCGGATGCAGGCCGCTCATGCGGAGCTGCTGGCCGCCGATCCCCTCGCGGGCGACACCGTGGCCGGCATTGCCGCCCGGTGGGGTTTCGCCCACCAGGGGCGGTTCGCCGCTGAGTACAAGGCCGCCTACGGAGTGTCCCCCAGGACGACCCTGGACGGCTGAGCGCTCCGGGACCTCGTCACGGTGTCACGCAGCACACACGACGGGACCGTGCGGGTACGCCGAGGCGGATTTTTTCCTGGACACGTGGGGGCGTGAGGATGCAGCAGGCACGGGTGGACTCCTCGGCGGGGCAGCTGAGACGTAGCAGGCGACGGTCCGGGACGCCGAGCCCGACGTCGACACGATGGAGGAGTTCTTCGGCCTGGAGCCGGCGCCGGACCACCTGCCGTCAGCAGGTCGACCGGACCTCCGTCCTCCGGCTCCCGCACCGGGCAGGTCCAGCGGAGAAGAGGGCGTGATCATCCGTGACCTCCTCATCCCTTGTCATCGGGCGTAACCTTGACGGGAGGGGCAAACGCCGAGCGAAGGACGACCTGCCACCGATGCCGCGACGACGGCGCACGGTGCCCAGTGGACTCGGCCCACCCCGCTGGACCGAGGGGGTCCCATGCCGACCGAATCCTCCGCGACGGAGCTGACCGCGGTCTTCGCCCGCGTCCAGAGCATGCTGCTGAGCCTGGAGCACGCCACCACCGCGGTGCACCAGCTGGCCCAGGTCGCGCAGCACCTCATCCCCTCCGCCGCCGGAGCCGGGGTCTCGCTGATCGCCGCCCAGGGCACCAGGACCAGCACCGGGGCCACCGACGGTCTCGTGGAAGCGGCCGACACGCTGCAGTACGACCTGGGGGAGGGCCCGTGCCTGACCACCTGGGCCACCGCGACCCCCCAGCGCATCAACGACATCACCGACGACGACCGCTGGCCGGAGTGGTCGGCGGCCGCCGCCCGGGCGGGGATCCGCTCGATGCTCAGCGTCCCGCTGATGTTCCGGGACCGGTGCCTGGGGGCGATGAAGGTCTACGCCACCGTCGTCGATGCCTTCACCGACCATGAGGAGCAGCAACTGTGCCTGTTGGCCGCAGCAGCAGCCACCCTGCTGGGCTCGGCGCAGACCCGCGACGCCCCGCAGCGGCTCAGCGCTGCGCTGCAGGCCGGCATGGAGGACCGGCAGACGATCGACCGGGCCACCGGAATGCTGATGGAACAACGGGCCACCGACGCGGAGGACGCGCATGCCGTGCTGCTCACGGCCTCGCGCGCTCAGGACCGTCCCATGGCCGAGGTCGCCCGCCAGATCCTGGAGCGCCACCCGGACCCGCAGAGCTGAGGCCCGACGGTGGATCGCGACGGTGTCGGCGCGGAACAGGCTCGCCTGCTGCATGAGGTCATCGGCCGCGCCGGCATCGAGGTGAAGCAACTGTGGTTCCGCTACTTCACTCTCGGCGGCAACGCCGGGGAGATGGAGGTCGAGGCCTACCTGCACCACTGCCTGGAGCTGCCCGCCTTCCAGCGGGATCTGCTGTCCCACGCCGCCAACGAGCTCATCAAGGGGCAGCCTCCGCTGCGGGCCCCCTACACCTTCGAGCTGCTCCGCCGCCAGGACCTCGAAGGCGAGGACTGACCACCCCGGCGCCAGGTCCTGCTTCCCGCCGCCGGGACGAGGATCCCTCCACCGGCCGGACGGACCACTGATCGGCCACCGCTCCCGGGAACGGTTTCCCGGGAGCCGTTCCGGCGGCTCGGACGAGCGTTCTTTCCCAGAAGGCTTGGCCCGGAGGAGCCGAGTGTGGTTAGGGTGAGGGGTGGTCGAGCAGACGGCCCGCAGCGCGTGTCTGTCGATGGAGGATGCTCTTGTGGACCACACGATCTTCGTGAAGGCCGGGGCCGGCCGCCGGGACGGGACCTCGGAACCGGCGGCTCCCGAGCGTCACGTCACACCCCCCGCCGTCACCGGCTCCCTGACCGATGCCCGCTACGTCCTGCCGCTGAAGTGGGCCGATGACGACGGCCTGGCAGAGCTCGCCCACTACCTGGCCGAGGTCTCCTCATGGCTGCCCGTCACGGTCGTCGACGGTTCCGCCGAGGAGCTCTTCGCCGCTCATCGCCGCGCGCTGCCGGAGTCGGTGGAGCACGTCCGGCCGGAGCCGTGGCCGGGTGCCAACGGCAAGGTGGCAGGGGTGATGACCGGTGTGCGCCGTGCCCGCGAGGAGCGGATCGTGGTGGCCGACGACGACGTGCGCCACACCCGGCGGACCCTGGAACAGATGGTGGCGCTGCTGGGGCGGGCCGAGGTGGTCCGACCGCAGAACTACTACCTCGACCTGCCCTGGCAGGCCCGCTGGGACTCAGGGCGCGCCCTGCTCAACCGCGCCCTGGGCGGGGACTGGCCCGGCACCCTCGGGGTGCGCCGGTCGATCCTGCTCGCGGCCGGGGGCTACGACGGCGACGTCCTGTTCGAGAACCTCGAGCTCGTCCGCACCGTGCGCGCCGCCGGCGGGCGCGAAGCCGTGGCCCTGGACGTGCTCGTGGGCCGGGTGCCCCCCACCGTGTCCCACTTCGTAGGCCAACGCGTCCGGCAGGCCTACGACGACTTCGCCCAGCCTCCTCGACTGCTCGCCGAGCTGTCCTTGCTGCCCCTGATGTGCTGGGCGGTGCGGCGCCCGGGCCGCCTGGTGGCAGGAGCCGTCGCCGTGTGCGGGGTGGCCGAGATCGGCCGACGCCGGGCAGGGGGCACCCAGGTCTTCCCCGCCGGCACGGTGCTGTGGGCTCCGCTGTGGGTGCTGGAGCGGTCGATGTGCGTGTGGGCGGCCGTGGCGGTGCGGGCGCGTGGCGGCGTGTCCTACGCGGGCGCGCGGCTGCGCACCGCCGGGCACTCCCGGACGGCACTGCGCCGGCGTCTGCGCTGCGGGGACCGGGGGCCGCTGCTGCTGCGCGGAACCGGCCCGGAGCGGGCGAGGAGTCAGCGGTGAACACGGACGAGAGCGCCGCTGGGGCGGGCTCGGTCATCGAGGTCGACGACGACGACCTGTACGGGTTGATCGCGGCCCTGACCCACAACGACTGGCAGCCCTCCGGCGAAAATCTGCGGATCAACGTCGTCTACCGTGGCCACGCCCTGGCCGACCGTGACCTGGACACCACCCTCTTCCGGCTCCGGGGCCCTTCCAGCGAGCAGATCGAGCCGCACATCCTGCGGAACTTCCGCAAGTACGCCGCCCAGGACACCTCCCCGGGGGATTCGGACTGGAACTGGCTGTCCGTCGCCCAGCACCACGGTCTGCCCACCCGGCTGCTGGACTGGTCGAACTCCCCCTACGTGGCACTGCACTTCGCCACCGCGGACCCGCGCTGCTACGACGTGCCCGGAGCGGTGTGGTGCGTGGACTATGCGGCGGTGCACGAACTGCTGCCGGCGCCGCTGCGGGATGTGATCACCGCGCATGCGGCGGGATTGTTCACCACCGACATGCTGGGGCGGGTGGCGTACAGCATGGCTGACTTCGACCGGTTCCGGGACCGGTGCGGGCGGCCGGTCCCGCTCTTCTTCGAACCCCCGTCACTGGACGAGCGGATCGTGAACCAGGCCGCGGTGTTCTCCGCCATGTCCGCGGCCACGGGCTCGCTGCACGAGTGGCTGGGCGACCACCCGGAGCTCTACCGCAAAGTGATCATCCCCCCGGGGCTCAAGTGGCGGATCCGCGACCACCTCGACCAGGCGAACATGACCGAGCGCGTACTCTTCCCCGGTCTGGACGGGCTGTGCCGCTGGCTGGGCCGCTACTACGGGCCTCGCCCGGAGCAGGGTTCCTCGGCCGAGCCGGCCTCCCCGGCCATGGGGGACGAGCCGGGGCCGCTCCTGGGCTCGGCCCGGATGCCCGGGGGTGGACATGTCGAGTAGTGCAGGACCTGCACCGCCACGACCAGGCCGAGACCTACTACGTCCTCTCCGGAAAGGGCGTGGTCGCTCTAGAGGGTGTCGAGCATCCGGTCCGTGCCGGGTCCAGCGCCTTCATCCCGGGCGGTCACGAGCACGGAGCCAGGAAGACCGGCGCAGAAGTGCTGCGCGTGTTCTATGTCCTCGCGGCCGACGACTTCGCCGAGGTCGAGTACGTCTTCTCCTGACGACCTTGCCGGTGGCCCCGGCGGGGCAGTCCGGCCTCGCCGTCCCACGGGCAGCGGCTCCCCGCCGAAGGCGAGGAGCCGCTGCCCGTGGGACGGACACGAGAGGTGCCCGGCCGCGGATCTCAGGTGCGAGCCCGGCCCGCGGTCCTGTCGTGGGCCCCCCGGTCCAGGAAGGACAGCCCGACCATGGTCAGACCCAGGAGCAGGTGCAGCCAGTCGTCGGCGGAGTTCAAGGGCACGAAGTTGGCGGTGGACTCCTTGTCGATGAGCAGGCCGTAGAGCCACAGCAGCAGATAGACGGCACCGCCCCAGCGCAGGAAGTTCCGCGCCCCCGAGACGGTCCGGGCCAGGGCGATCCCGGCGACGCCGTAGAGCAGGTGGACGAGATTGTGCAGGATCGAAACCTGGAAGAGGCCCATCAGCATGGCCTCGGATTGGTGGCCGGCGAACTGCATGGTGTCGTAGTTCGTGGTGATGCCGGGGATGAAGCCGGCAGCGCCCACGAGCAGGAAGACGGCGCCGTAGAGCAGGGCCGCCGTCTGGACGGGTGAGCGGCGGTTCGTGCGGTTGTCGGGTCGAGCGGCTGGGGTGGTCATGATCGCTCCTCTCCTCGGGGTGGCCCGTGGCTGCGTGCCGGGCCGGTGTGGGGTTATTCCTTGTTGAGCTTGTCCTGGATGGTGCCGGCGGCCTTCTCCACCCGGTTGGGGATCTCGGTGGTGCCGTAGAACCGGGCGTCGGGGTGGGTGGGCGGGGGCATCGGCACCCCGGCCATGGGCTGGTCCTTGTACCCGAACTGCCCGTTGCCGTCCGGGGTCGGACCCTGTGCCCAGGAGCCCTCCGCGGCGGCGGCCCCGTCGGAGAAATTGTAGTAGTCGTAGGAGA
>NZ_BAAAOA010000011.1:0-51886 GCF_039530085.1 Kocuria aegyptia | reverse complement strand
ATGTCACCGCCTCGATGGTCGCGTCCGGCGCGCACGGTGCACGGCGCGCCGGGATGGTCCGCCCAGTTTAGTCAGTCACCAGCACGCCGAGAATTCCCCGGCCGGGTGCCGCGCCGTCGTCCTCGCGTGCCGTGCCCGGCCGTGCCGTGACCCTGCCGCACCCGGTCAGGATCACGCAGGCTCCGGCGGGGCCTGCGCGTCCAGCTGCGCGAGGGCCTCCGACCATCGGGCCTCCCGCTCGGCGGGCGACTGCTCCCACCACGGTGTGCCGCGTTCGCCCAGGCCCAGCTTCGCGAGCCCCACCCGGTCCCGCACGGCCCGCAGCTCCTCGTCCGTGCCGTCCCGCTGCACCGTGCGGACGGCCGCGCGGGCCCGGCCCAGGTGGGATCTCAGCTGGGCCGCGGCGTCCTCGGGCAGCCCGGGGTCCTGGCGGCGCCACCGCCGGCCGTCCACCACGATCCACCGGCCGTCCGGTGTGTGCTCCACATCCCGTCGCGTCATGGTCCCGATCCTGCCAGGACGGGTCCGCCCCGGCACCTACGCTGGGGGAATGAGCAGGCACGCGCAGCACCCGGTCCGCAGCGTCGACGAGCACCGCCGCGCGGTCATGGACGCCCTGCGGGGGCTGCGCAACCGGACGGAGACCGTGCCCCTGGCGGCCGCGCTCGGGCGGGTCCTGGCCACGGACCTCGTGGCGCCCTTGAGCCTGCAGCCCTTCGACAACTCCCAGATGGACGGCTTCGCGATCCGTGCCGCCGACACCCGGGCGGCGCCGGGGGAGGACGGGCGCACCTCGTTCGTCGTCGTCGCCCCCGTGCCCGCCGGCCACGCCCCGGGCCCCCTGGCCCCCGGGGAGGCGGCCCCCGTGATGACCGGCGCGCCGCTGCCGGCCGGCGCGGACGCGGTGGTGCCCGTCGAGGAGTCGCTGCCGGGCGGCTTCCCGGCGCCGGGGACGCGCCTGCGGCTCCCGGCGCACCAGCAGGCCGGGCGGTTCGTCCGGCGCGCGGGGGAGGACGTGGCCGCGGGGGACACGGCGCTGACCGCGGGGCAGCGGCTCACCCCCGCCCGGATCGGCCTCGCGGCCGCGCTGGGGTGCGCGGAGCTGACCGTGCGCGCCCGCCCCCGGGCCGTGCTCTACACGACGGGTGACGAGGTCGTGGCGCCCGGTGCCCCGCGCGGCCCCGCCCAGATCTTCGACGCGAACGCGGCGATCCTGCGCGCCCAGCTCGTGGAGGCGGGCGTGGAGGTGGTCGGCGCCCATTTGGTCTCCGACGACGCCGGCGCCTTCGCGGCGCGCCTGGCCGAGGACACCGAGCGGCCGCCCGACTTCTTCGTCTCCTCGGGCGGGGTCAGCGAGGGCGCCTACGAGGTCGTCCGGCAGGTGCTGGCGCCCCACGGCGAGTTCGTGCACGTCGCGATGCAGCCCGGTGGGCCGCAGGGCCTCGCGACGCCCGGCGGCGTGCCCTTCGTCTGCCTCCCCGGCAACCCCGTCAGCACCCTCGTGTCCTTCGAGATGTTCCTCCGTCCCGCCCTGACCGAGACCGTGGGGGCCCCGGCACCGCGGGCCCGCCGCACGGGACCCCTCGCGGAGGCCGTCCGGCCGCTGCCCGGCCGGGCCCAGGTGCGCCGGGCCGTCTGGGACGGCACCGCGGTGCGGATGGCGGGCGGAGCGGGCTCCCATCTGCTGGCCGCCGCCGCCCGGGCCAACGCCCTCGCGCTCGTGCCGGCGGGCGGGGCCGAGCTGCCGGCGGGGACCCCGGTGGAGCTGGTGCTGCTCGACTGATCGTGCGGACCTGCGCAACCGGTCCCCGGACTCGGTCCGGCGCACCCGACCGACCGGGGGCACGACCGTCCCGCTGCAGGACCGTCCCGCCGCGCAGGACCAGGCGGCCCGGCCGGGGCCAGGGGCGGTGTCGCCGCCGCTCGTTAGACTGGTCTGCGCCCCGCCCGGACGATCGCACAGAACAGGTCCCCATGACGTCCCTGCTCGCCCCGCTGCTCCTCGCCGCCACCGCCGTGATCCAGGCGCTCGGCCGCTACGAGTACCACCAGAACGGCATCACCGTGGTGGGCCAGATGCTCTTCCCGATCTTCTTCGCCGTCCTGGCGGCCTTCCTCGCCCGCCGCGGCGACCGTGGCTCCTTCGGCACCGTGCACCTCGGGCTGCTCGTGATCGGCGCCGTCCTGTTCGTGCTCACCCTGGTCGGCTGGAACGGCACCGTCCCCCAGCTGTACCCCTCCGTGTGGATCTACTACGCGGCGTTCGCGCTGCTGGCGGTCCAGGCCGCGCTGCGCATCGCGGGAACCCCCCGGCGCCGGCGCGAGGACGCGCCGTCCGAGGGCCCTTCCCCGCGCGGCTGAGCCGTCACTGGGCGGCCGCGGCTCCTCCGACGCGCTCGAGCACCAGTTCGGCCAGCTCCGCGGCCCGGGTCTCCGGCAGCCAGTGCCCGGCGTCCAGCTCCACGAACCGGTAGGGGCCCCGTACGTGCTCGGCCGTGAGCTCCGCGGCCCGCCGGCCCAGGGCGAGGTCCCGGGCGCCCCACGCGTACGTGGTCGGGACGTCGACCGGCCCGGTGCGCAGCCGGGACAGCGGCAGGGCGCGGTACCAGTTCAGGGCCCCGGTGAGCGCGCCGGGTTCCCGCATCCGGGCCGCGTAGTGGGCGGCCTGCGCGGCGGGCAGGCCGGAGCGGCGCAGGAGCTCCTCCAGACGCGGGCCGAGCAGCGACTCGGGCAGCCGCGGCAGCTGGAAGGCCCCGACGTAGGCCGAGCGCAGCGCCTGCGGCGAGCGCGTCAGGGAGCGTGCCAGGGCCCGGGGGTGCGGGACCGAGGCCACCGTCAGGGACGCCGTCCGCTCCGGCCGGTGGGCCGCGAGGGCCCACGCCACGATCCCGCCCCAGTCGTGGCCCACGACGTGCGCCCGCTCCAGCCCGGCGGCGTCCAGCACCGCCACGGCGTCCTGGACGAGCAGCTCGAGCCGATAGGCGCGGCGGCCCGGGGGCCTGGCCCCGGAGGCGTAGCCCCGCTGGTCGGGCACGAGCGTGCGCAGCCCGGCGCGCCGCAGCACGGGCGCGACCCCGGACCAGCTCGTGCCGTCCTGTGGGAAGCCGTGCAGCAGCAGCACGGGCTCCCCGCCCGGGGGCCCGTCGTCGCGCAGGGGGAGACGGAGGCCGCCGGGAGGGCGGTGGGCAGGTCGGTCCATCCGGCCGGGCCGGTCAGACGCTCACTCGTCCGGGGCGCGTCGCGCCCCGGACGACGGGGTGCGCCACACCGCGGGATCGGTGACGGGGAACCGGCGGCCGGTCACGGCGGTCGGCGCCACCCGGACGAAGACGCCCTTGCGCCCCCTCTGCCACGGGAACAGCGGCAGGTCCACGGTGTCCATCAGCTCCTGGACCTGCTGGATGCGCTCGGCACGGCCCCTGACCACCACGCTCCACGCCGTCCCGGAGGGCTCGTCGTACCCGTCGATCTCCACCGCCACCGGGGCGTCGGCCAGGGCCCCCGCGATCTTCGTCCCCTCGGCCGAGCGGAAGACGAGGGTCCCGTGGTCCACCACGACGTTGATCGGGAAGATGTCCGGGTGGTCCTCCACCCACACGGCGAGCCGGCCCACCTCCGAGTCCCGCAGCAGCTCCCAGCAGCGGTTGGCCGCCAGCTCCTCGACATCATCGGAGTGCTCGTCCGTCATGCTGTGCTCCTCAGGGCTGGGCCGGCGGCCCCACGGCAGGGTGGTCGTTCCCCGCCAAGCTAGCACCGCCCCGGGGGCCGGGCCAGGACATGACGCCAGCGGCCGGCGCCCGTTCCGGACCCGGCCCCGAGGCGGTCCCGCCGTGGTCCAGAATGGGGAGGGACGCACCGACCGGGAGATCCGAAGGGGACCGAACCACATGACCGATCAGCAGCAGGGCCTCACGCACGTCCGGGCGGACGGCTCCGCGCACATGGTGGACGTCTCGGACAAGGCCGTGACCAGTCGCGAGGCCACCGCGACGGCCACCCTGCGCACCCGCCCCGACGTCGTCGAGCAGGTCTTCGCCGCGGACCTCCCCAAGGGGGACGCCCTGCCGGTCGCCCGGGTCGCCGGGATCATGGCGGCCAAGAAGACCCCGGAGCTCGTCCCGCTGTGCCATCCCCTACCGATCAGCAAGGTGACCGTGGACTTCGAACGGCTGGCGGACGGCGTGCGGATCACCGCGACGGTGCGGACCCGCGGGGTGACCGGCGTGGAGATGGAGGCGCTGACCGCGGCCTCGGTCGCCGCCCTGACGCTCTACGACATGATCAAGGCCGTGGACAAGCTCGCCGAGATCGACGGGGTCAGGGTGCTCGCGAAGTCCGGCGGCAAGTCCGGGGACTGGACGCGGACCGACGGGGGCGCCGCATGAGGCGCGCCGCCGTCATCGTCGCCTCCACCCGCGCCGCCGCCGGGGTCTACCAGGACCGCAGCGGGCGGATCGCCGCCGACTGGTTCGGCTCCCACGGCTTCGAGGTCGAAGGCCCGTTCGTGGTGGCCGACGGCGAGGACGTGCGTGCCCAGCTCGAGCGGCTGCTCGTGGCCCGCGACCCCGCGGACCGCCCCCGGGTGGTCGTCACCAGCGGGGGGACCGGCCTCGCCCCGGACGACCTCACCCCCGAGGTCACGCGGCCCTTCCTGGACCGCGAGCTGCCCGGCATCATGGAGGCACTGTGGGCGGAGGGCCGGAGGACCACGCCCCTGGCGGTGCTCAGCCGCGGGCACGCCGGGGTCAGCGGCGCCACCTTCGTGGTCAACCTCCCGGGCTCCACCGGCGGGGTCTGGGACGGGCTGAAGGTGCTCGAACCGCTCCTCGACCACGTCTGCGACCAGCTGGAGGGCCACCGTGACCGCGGGCACGACGGCCCCCACCACGACCCCCGACCGCACGAGGAGACCGACCGATGAGCAGACCCGGACCGATCCGGGCGGAGACCGCCGTGGTCGCCGCCTTCGTCACCGAGGAGCCCCTGGACCACGCCCGGGCCGTCACGGCCGTGCAGGACGAGCGCACCGGCGCCGTGGTCAGCTTCAGCGGCGTCATCCGCGACCACGACGGCGGCCGCGCCGTCACGAGCCTCGACTACACCTGCCATCCGGGCGCGGACCGGGCCATCCAGGACGTGGCCCACCGGGTCGCCGAGGAGTTCCCCGGGGTGCGGATCTGGGCCGCCCACCGGGTCGGCCACCTGCGCGTCGGGGACTCCGCCCTGGAGGCCGCCGTGGCCGCGGCCCACCGCAAGCTCGCGTTCGCCGCCTGCGACGCGCTGGTGGACCGGATCAAGACCGAGGTGCCCATCTGGAAGGAGCAGCTGTTCGCCGACGGCTCCACCGAGTGGGTCGGACTGGACGCCTGAGCGCCGTGGACCTGCCCCCGCTCGTCGAGCCCGCCCCGCAGCTCACCGACGCCGAGCTGCGCCGCTACGCCCGCCACCTGACCGTCCCCGAGATCGGCGAGGAGGGCCAGCGGCGGCTCAAGAACGCCCGGGTGCTGTGCGTGGGCGCCGGCGGCCTCGGCTCCCCGGCGCTGCTCTACCTCGCCGCCGCAGGCGTCGGGACGCTCGGCGTCGTCGACGACGACGTCGTGGACGCCTCCAACCTGCAGCGCCAGGTGATCCACGGCGGGTCGACGCTGGGCGCGCCCAAGACCGCCTCGGCCGCCGCGCGGATCGCCGACCTCAACCCGCTGGTGCGCGTCGTGCAGCACCTCGAGCGGCTCACCGCGGACACCGCGCAGGACGTCCTGGCCGGCTACGACCTCGTCCTGGACGGCACGGACAACTTCGGGACCCGCTACCTCCTCTCCGACGCGTGCGAGCTGGCGGGACTTCCGCACGTCTGGGGCTCGATCCTGCGCTTCGACGGCCAGTACTCGGTGTTCTGGGGCGCGCACGGACCCACCTACCGCGACCTCTACCCCGTGCCCCCGGAGCCGGGCACCGTGCCCAACTGTGCCGAGGCCGGGGTGCTCGGGGTGCTCCCGGGGCTGCTGGGCACCGCCATGGCGGTCGAGGCCGTCAAGCTGGTCACCGGGATCGGCACCACGATGCTCGGCCGGGTTGCCACCTACGACGCCCTCTCGGCGCGCTGGTGGGAGATCCCGCTCTCGCCCACGCCGGGCCGTCCGCCCGTGACGGTCCTGACGGCGGCCGACGACGGCGCTCCCGCCTGCTCGGCGCCCGGCCCCGGGCGCCCGCCGGAAGGCGTCCCGACCGTGACGGCCCCGGAGCTCGAGCAGCTGCTGGCGGCGCGGGAGCGCGGTGCCGCGGACTTCGAGCTGCTCGACGTCCGGGAGCCCTACGAGGCCCGGCTGGCGGCGATCCCCGGCGCGCGGCTGCTCCCGCTCGGGCAGTTCGAGTCCGGGGAGGCCTTCGCGCGGATCGACCCGGGCCGCCGGGTGCTGCTGCACTGCAAGGCCGGGGCGCGCTCGGAGCGGGCCCTGCACCTCCTCCGGGCCGCGGGCCACACCGACGTCGCACACCTCGAGGGCGGGGTGCTGGCGTGGATCGAGCAGGTGGACCCGTCCCAGCAGCCCTACTGAACGACCCGCACGGCCCCGGCCGCGGGCCCGCCGGGATACGCGGGGAGCGGACAGCCCTGGCCACGGGCCCGTCCCGTCCGCCTACGGTGGGATCGTACCGTCCACGACGAAAGGATCCACCCGTGTCCGAGCACAGCCTCTCCGCCAGCCGCGTCATCGACGCCCCCGCCGACGCCATCTTCGACGTCCTCAGCCTGCCCTCGCGCCACCGGCAGATCGACGGCTCCGGCACGGTCGTCTCCGGCGACGACCAGCGCCTCCATAAGGTCGGCCAGGTGTTCGTGATGAACATGAACGGCGAGCACATGGGCGGCGACTACGTCATGGAGAACACCGTCTCCGGCTACGACGAGAACAAGCTCCTCGCCTGGCGGCCCAAGCCGCAGGGCGCGGAGCTGGAGGGCTGGGAGTGGATCTGGGAGCTCGAGCCCCAGGGCCCCGGCGCCACGCTGGTCACCGAGACGTACTCGTGGGAGCACGCGAGCCCGGAGGCCAGGAAGGCCGTGTCCTTCCCGCTCTTCGAGGAGGGCGCCCTGGAGCACTCCCTCGAGCGGCTCGCGGCGGCCGTCTCCGAGATGTGAGAGCCTGAGCCGCCGCCGCGGCACGGAGCCCGGTCACCCGCGGTGACCGGGCTCGGTGCCGCCCTCGGTCACTGCCGCCGGTGGGCGGCCCGGGCGGAGGCCGCCGCGGGATCCACCCACAGGATCTCCCACTGGTGGCCGTCGGGGTCCCGGAAGCAGCGCGAGCGCAGGAAACCGTAGTCCTGGGCGTCGCCCTCGGTCCCGCCGGCGCGGACGGCGCGGTCCACGATGGGGTCGATCTCGTCGGGGGAGTCGACGCTGAGCGCGTTGACGACGGAGGCGTCGGCCGGGGTGCCGGGCTGCCCGGGGCCCACCAGGCGCAGGTGCCGGTCCTCGCTGAGGACCATGACGTGCTCGTCCTCCCGGATCTCGACGGTCCCGGCGCCGGTCCCCTCGAACGCGGGGTGCAGGCGCCAGCCGAGACAGGAGTAGAACCGTTTGGATCTCTCCAGGTCCGAGACGGGAAGGGTGATGAAGTCTGTCGGTGCCATGGTGTTCCCCTTCGTGGTGCGGCGGGACCCGCCCTCAGCATGGCCCTCGGCCGGTGCGACCGCAACGGTGTGACGGAATCCTCGCCCGCATGTCAGCACGGCATCGGGACGAGAACGGAATGCGTTCGCGCGCCCCAGGGTTGGAAGGGGCATGCGAGTCATCGGAGTCGAGTCGTTCGGAGGGCCCGAGGTCCTCGCCGTCCACGAGCTGCCGGACCCCCACCCCGGCCCCGGAGAGGTGCGGATCCGGGTCCGGGCGGCCGCGGTGAGCCCCACGGACACCGTGCTGCGCGCCGGCGGCCAGCCGCTCGGGCACCTGCGGCCGCCGTACGTCCCGGGGATGGACGCGGCCGGGACCGTCGACGAGGTCGGGGAGGGCAGTGCCTGGCGGGTGGGGGATGCGGTCATGGCCATCGCCCTGCCGCGCGGGGAGCACGGGGGAGCCTACGCGGAGCTGCTGGTCGCCCCCGACGACTCGATCGCCCGCCTCCCGGCGGGCACGGACTTCGCCACGGCCGCCACGCTGCCCATGAACGGGCTCACGGCCCTGCAGATCCTCGAGGTGCTGGACCTGCAGCCCGAGCAGACCCTGGCCGTCACCGGGGCCGCCGGGACCCTGGGCAACTACGTGGTGGAGCTGGCCAAGCACGAGGGCCTCACGGTGATCGCGGACGCCGCCGAGCACGACCTGGAACTCGTCGACAGCCTCGGCGCCGACCACGTGGTGGCGCGAGGGGACGACGTCGCCGAGCGGATCCGGGAGTTCTTCCCCGACGGGGTCGACGCCCTCGTGGACGCCGCCGTGCTCAACGAGAAGGCGGCCCCCGCCGTCCGGGACGGCGGGGGTTTCGCGACCGTGCGGCACTGGACCGGGGACCCGGGCCGGGGGATCACCGTGCACCGGATCAGCGTGCCCCACGAGTACCACTCGGGCCGGAAGCTCGACCGGCTGCGCCGGTACGTGGAGGAGGGGGTGCTCTCCCTGCGCGTGGCCGCCGTCCTGCCGGCCGCGCACGCCGCCGAGGCGCACCGCCGGCTCGAGGCCGGGGGCGTGCGCGGGCGGCTCGTCCTGGAGTTCTGAGCCGCGCCGGTCTCAGAGGCGGGACCGGTACTGGTGGTCGATGCCGGCCTGGTCCACCTTCCGGTGGAAGCGCATCCCGGCCAGGCCGCCGAGGACCGCCGCGAGCAGCGGGATCAGGACGGAGACCACCAGGGCGATGATGCCGCCCGTGGTCAGCGCGCCCTCGCCGATCGGGATCCGGGGGAAGCTGTTCAGGTCCCGCAGCACGTTGAACTGCTCGCCCGCGACCGCGCCCAGGACCGCCAGGAGGATCGCGATGAGGATCGCCCAGACCCACACGGCCACGCCCTGCTTGGCGCCGTCGAACCGGGCCATGCGCCCGGCCACGTAGCCCCCGGCGAAGTAGGCGATGAAGAGGACCAGGGCGAGGGCGATGCCGCTGACGAGTCCCACGGTGCCGGCGTCCTGCGCCACCTGCTCCGCGATCTCGCCCGGATCCGTGCTGGTCGCCACCCCCACGCCCGCGCCGATCGCGGCGAGCAGGGCGGTGAGCAGCACGGCGATGCCCGTGGCTGTCATCCAGCCGAAGAACGCGGAGCCGAACTTCACGCCCCCGAACTCCCGCTTCTCCGCGGCGACCACCTCCTGCCGGCGTCCCCGCGGCGTGGAGGCGCCCGGTCGGTCCGCCCGTGGCTCCTCGGGAACGGGCGCCCCCGACGGGTCCTGGTGTGCCATGGTGCTCTCCTCGTCCTCGACCGTCAGCGTGCCGAACATGTTCCTCTCCTGCGCGGCGGTCCGCAACGGCCCCGGCGGCGCGGCGTGCGCCACGTCACCGCCGGGCATAGGCTGATGCCTCCGGGGCCGTCCCGCACGGCGGTCCGCGCTGCACGGAGGGAAGGCCACGATCATGGAGAACATCCCCGACTTCAGTCCCCGCACGGCCGTGGTCACCGGTTCCGACTCCGGCATCGGGCGAGCGACCGCCGTGGCGCTCGCGGCGGCCGGCATGGACGTGGGGATCACCTGGCACCGGGACGAGGCGGGCGCCGAGCGGACGGCGGAGGAGGTCCGGTCCTACGACCGCCGGGCCGTGGTGGCGCGGCTGGACACGACGGAGCTGGAGGGCTGCGGCGCCGTCGTCGACGGCCTGGTGGAGCGGCTGGGTGGTCTGGACGTGTTCGTGAACAACTCGGGCACGGGGGCGAACGTCCCGTTCCTGGAGACGTCCCTGGGCACGTGGCGAACGGTGCTGGCCACCGATCTCGACGGCGCGTTCCTGTGCCTCCAGGCGGCGGCACGGCACATGGTGGCCGCCGGCCGGGGCGGCCGGCTGATCGCCGTCACGAGCGTCCACGAGCACGTGCCGCGGGTCGGCTCGAGCGCCTACGACGCCGCCAAGCACGGCCTCGGCGGACTCGTGAAGACCATCGCGCTGGAGCTGGGGGAGCACGGGATCACCGCGAACTCGGTGGCGCCGGGAGAGATCGCCACGCCCATGACGGGGCAGGAGGACGAGAACCCGCGGCGCACCCACCGCCCCGGCGTGCCGCTGGGCCGGCCCGGGGACGCCCGCGAGATCGCCTCGGTCATCGCGTTCCTCGCGTCCCCGGCGTCCGCCTACGTCACCGGCGCGTCCTGGGTCGTGGACGGCGGCATGGTGCAGATGGGGCCGCAGGCGGGCTCCCACCTGACGAGCGACGAGTGGCGGAAGGGCTAGCCGCTCCCGGGCCACGGCTCCCGCCACCGGGCGGGAGCTCCTGCCGCGGGGCGGGACACCTCCCGCGGCGGGCCGGAAAACGCACGGCCGCGTGGCCGGGCCGGGAGGGGAGATCTACGCTGGAGGGAAGGTCGAGCAGACGGCCGGGCGATCGATGCATGCGACGAAGGATGCTCTCGTGGACCACAAGCTCTCCGTGCTCGTCCAGGTCGATCTGGACGGAGCCTACGTGCGCCTGGCCGTCACCGGGTGCCTGACCGAGGCCAACCAGCACGTCCTGTATCCGCTGGTGCGCCGGGCCCGGACGCTGATCCCGCCGGTGACCGTCAGCGTCGATCTCACCGCCGCCGGCCATGTCGAACAGATCGCGGTGGACCTGCTGCGCTGGGCCGTGGACCACGACGCGGCCCCCGACGGGTCCGGGCGCGTGGAGCTCCTGGTCCCCGGCGTCCTCCCCGCCCACCGGCACGCCGCGCCCTCCGTCGTGCGCCGCCTGGAGACCTCGGGATGGGGCGGATGACCGGCGCCGCCGGTCGGGCCCGCCCCTGAGCGGCCCGCCGGCCGGGACGGGGCCGGGCTGGCCTAGAGTGGGGGCCGCAACCTCCGCCTGCGTCCGCTCCGGCACGCACCGACCCGAGAACTGAGGCCCCGGTGAGCGTTTCGTCCACCGCCGTCGCGTCCCGCACCGCGCGCTCGACGGCGCTGACCGGCCTGGCGTGGCTGCTGCTGGCGGGCGTGCTGGTGCGGTCGGTCTGGCTGGTCTTCGACAGCAGCATCGACCTGGAGGTCTACCGGCTCGGGGGCATGGCCGTGGTGGACCGGCACGGCTTCGACGACGAGCTCTACGGCCCCGGGCTCAGCCTGCACGACGACGGCGGACTGCCCTTCACCTACCCGCCGTTCGCGGCGCTGCTGTTCGTGCCGCTCGGCTACCTCCCCGAGTGGCTCACCGAGCTCGCCCTCGGGCTCGTCACGATGTCCCTCGCCGCGGTCCTCTCGACCGTGCTGCTGCGCTACGCGTACGCCCGCGGCCGCCCGCTGCCCCTGCAGAGCCTGCTGGGCCCGGCCACCGCCGTGGCCGCGGGCACCGCCGTGCTGCTGTGGTCGGGACCCTGGATGCGCAACGTGGGCCTCGGGCAGATCAACGCGCTGCTCATCGCCCTGGTGCTCTACGACCTGCTGCGCACCCGCGACGACACCCTGCTGGGCAGGGTGCCCCGCGGGTTCTGGATCGGGCTGGCCGCCGGCATCAAGCTGACCCCCCTGGCGTTCGGGCTGGTGTTCCTCGTGCGCGGGCAGCTGCGGCCGATCCTCACGATGGGCGTGACGTTCGCCGGGACCGTGCTGCTCGGCTTCCTGGCGCTGCCGCGGGACGCGGTCGTGTTCTGGACCGAGGCCGTGGTCAGCGACGAGCGCGTCGGCGACACCGCGTACGTCGACAACACCTCGCTGCAGGGGGTGCTCCTCCACCTCGGCGTCCCGGGTGCGGCGGAGCCCCTGCTGCGCTGGGCACTGGTCCTCGCCATGGTCGTGGGCGCCGCCCTGCTGATCCGGGTCCTCGCCGCCCGGGGGATGATCCTCTCCGTGGTGGCGGTCAACGCCCTCGTCATGCTCTACATGTCCCCGGTCACCTGGTCCCACCACCACCTGTGGTGGGGTCTCGTGTTCACGGCGCTGTGGGTCGAGGCCTGGCCGGCGTTCCTCCGGACCGGTCCGCGCCGGCTCGCCCTGGTGCTGGCCGGGGTGGCCCTCGTGGGCCTGTACGTCGGGCCGATCCGCTGGGACGCGTGGCTGCGGCCCCTGGGGGTCTCCGGGCCGGCGGTCGACGTCGTGGCCGCGCTGCCCTATCTCGCCCTGTTCCTGCTCCTGGGCCTGTGGGTGATCACCGGGCTCCGCGCCGGGACCCGGGACGCCGGCGGCGCGGGTCGTGCCTGAGCCCGGCGCCTGGACCGGCTACGACCGTGGCAGCCCGGGCTACCGCAGGGTGCTCCTGGCCCTGCTGTGCGCCGGCGTGGCGACGTTCGCCCAGCTCTACTCCGTGCAGGGCGTGCTGCCGCTCATGGCCGCGGACCTCGGGATCGACGCGGCGGGCGCATCCCTGGGGGTCTCCGCCGCGACCTTCGGCCTCGCCGTGGGGGTCCTGCCGTGGTCCGTGGTCTCCGACCGGTGGGGCCGGCTGCGGACCATGGTGATGGCGGTCGTCTCCGCCACGGTCCTGGGCCTCGTCATGCCCCTGGCGCCGAGCTTCGAGGCCGTCGTGGCGCTGCGCTTCGCGGAGGGCGTCGCCCTCGGCGGGATCCCCGCCGTGGCCATGGCCTACCTCGCGGAGGAGCTCGACCGCCGGCACGCCGCCGTGGCCGCCGGCACCTACGTGGCGGGCACCAGCCTGGGCGGCCTCGCCGGGCGCATCATCGCGGCACCCGTGGGCGACGCGTTCGGCTGGCGGACCGGCACGATCACCGTGAGCGTGCTCGCCGCCCTCGCCGCCGTGGTCTTCGTCCTGATCGCCCCGCGCCAGCGCGGGTTCGTCCGGCAGACCGTCCGGCTCGCCGGGCCGGCCGGGCTCGTGGGGCGCCTGCGCGCCAACCTCGCGGACCTCGGCCTGTGGGTGCTCTACCTGCAGGGCTTCCTGCTCATGGGCGGGTTCGTGGCGATCTACAACTACCTGGGCTTCCACCTCGGCGAGGAGCCGTTCGGGGTGTCCCAGACGGTGGTGAGCCTCCTGTTCCTCGCCTACCTCTCGGGCACCTGGTCCTCCGGGACCGCCGGTCGGATCGCGGCGGCCCGCGGGCGCCGGATGGTCCTGGCGAGCAGCGGGTTCGTGATGCTCACCGGGCTGCTGGCCACGCTCGTCCCGTCGATCCCCGTGATCGTGGCGGGGCTGCTGCTGTTCACCGCCGGCTTCTTCGCCGCGCACGCCGTGGCCTCCGGGTGGGTGCCGGTGCGCTCCAGCACCGGCAAGGCGCAGGCCTCGTCCCTCTACACGCTCTTCTACTACGCGGGCTCCTCCGTGCTGGGCACGGCCGGCGGTGTCTTCTTCACGGCCACCGGCTGGGCCGGTGCGGTCGGTTTCGTGGCGGCCCTCGTGGTCCTCGCCGTGCTCCTGGTGCTCCTGGTCCTCCGGGAGCCCGAGCCGGCCTGAGCCCCCCCGCCGGGCAGCGGGCTCAGTCCTCGGAGCCGCCCCACTGCAGGGGGAGCACCTCGAAGGAGCTCGCGAGCGGCACCCCGAGCCGCTCGCCCACGGCGGCGGCGTTGCCCCGCAGGAACGCGTCCGGGTCGAAGTCGGTCCAGCCCAGGCCCTCGAGGTAGGCGCGATGGGCGCGCAGGGACGCCACGCCGGCGTCGAAGGTCTCCGTGACGTCCGCCGCATGCCGGGAGGCGGGCGAGGCCGCCGCCCACACCGCCAGCACGCCGGGCCACGGCGGCAGGCCCGCCTCGACCTGCTCCGGGAAGACCCACCGGTTGCCGGCGTCCCGCACGGCGTCCAGGGTGGCCCGGCCCGTGGCGATGTGGTCCGCCTGGTTCAGGTTGGTGGCGTTGTCCCAGGTGTCGCGGAAGTTGTTGGTGATCACCACGTCGGGGCGGTGCCGGCGGACCACCTCCGCGATCCGCCGCCGCAGCGCCACCCCGTACTCGAGCACCCCGTCCGGCAGGTGCAGGAACTCCACCTGTTCCACCCCCACGATCCGGCACGACTCCCGCTGCTCGGCCTCCCGCAGCGGGCCGCACTGCTGCGGCTCGAGCCCGTCGATGCCGGCCTCCCCGCTGGTGACGAGGCAGTAGACCACGTCCTTGCCCTGTCCGGTCCAGCGGGCCACGGCCGCGGCGGCGCCGAACTCCATGTCGTCCGGGTGCGCGACCACCACCAGGGCGCGCTGCCAGTTCTCGTCGATGTGCGTGAGCGGAGTCTCGGTCATGGTCCCCATCATGGCCCCGGCACCACGGACCGGCAACGGCGGCCCTGCTGATGTCGACGGGCCGGCGGGAGGTACCGGCCGCGCCGCCGGCGTGGCACGGCTCAGCGGCCGGGGGTTCCGGCGGGCACGACCGGCAGCCTCTCCGTCCGCGCCTGCCCCGGGGGCACCGGCTCCGCGAGCTCGGCAGGGACCTCGGCGGCGACCCCGGACGGGTCCTCGTGCGTGATCTCGTCCGTGCGCCGGCCACGGTCCCGGACCGCGCCCACGAGCTGCCACAGCGCGTAGCCGAACAGGGCCGCGGCGACCAGCACGATCCCGCCGCGCTTCTGCTCCGGGTCCAGGAGCGTGGCGGCGTAGCCGGCCCAGGGCACGTGGTACCTCACCACGCCGCGCAGCTGGGTGGCGGTGACCGGGTCCGCGTCCGGGGCGGCGTTGGCGTCGCCCTGGGTCGTGAAGCTGCGCCGCCCCTCGCCGTCCACCGCGACGCCCACGATCCGGTGGGTCACGAGGGTCGGGTCGTCCGGGCGCGGCATGAACGTCACGACGTCCCCGGTGCTCAGCCCCGCGGCGTCGTCCTCGCCCTCGAGGGGGGCGACGACGACCTGGCTGCCGGTCGGGACGGTCGGCTCCATCGAGCCGGAGAGCACCGTCAGCGGCACCCAGCCCAGCGCGAGCGGCACGACGACGACGGCGAGCAGCAGCGCGGCCACCGTGGCCAGGGCGACCACGAGCAGAGGGTGGACGATCCTGCGGAGCACGGTGGTCATGACGGGAGCCCTTCACAGTTGACGTTGCCGCTCTTGCCGGGGGTCTTGACCGTCCACGCGTAGACGCTGTCCACGTGCTGGGTGCCTCCGCCGGCCAGGACGGCCCGGACGAGGACCTCGTAGTCCTGGCTGGGCAGATGCTCCGTGCCCAAGAGGTCGGTGGCGGTGATCCGGATCTCCCCCGCGGCGGGGCCCGGCACGGTCTTCAGCAGCGTGGTCGTCCCCGTGGAGCCCACGGGCCGCACACGCACCTGCCACTCCGTGACGGCCGGTACGCCGGGGCCGCCGGTCCAGGTCCACCGGAGCAGGGCGGCGCTGTGGTCCGCTCCGCACTGCTCCGCGTGCTGCGCCACCGGGCGGACGGGTGCGGGCACGGGCGGCTGCTCCACGGCCGGCAGCCTCACCGTGAACGGCACCGCCCACGAGCGGGTCGCCGGCCAGGCGCCGCCGAGGGCGGTGGCCTCCAGCTGGGTGACGACCTGCAGCACCTGCCCGTCCAGCGGGCGCAGGGCGTCCTGGTGGACGGCGGCCGTCGAGACGCTCAGGCACAGCCCGGCGGGCCGGTCCCGCTCCAGGGGCGCTCGCGTCCCGCCGTCGACGGCCACCGCGGCGGAGCCCCCGGGAGCGACGGCGGTCCACCGGGCCGGCGCCGTGCCGTCGTCGCAGGCCTCGCCGGTGCGGTAGGCGAAGCCCATGCCCTGCGGAGGCGCCACGGATCTCCCGCCGGCGTCGATGAGGGCGACCTGCTGCGGCCGGTACTGGACGGTGAAGCCGGACGTGTTGGTCAGCGTCGCCGAGCTCTCGGCGCCCCCGGCCCCGCCGACCTCGAAGCCGACCCGGCCCGTGGTCATGGCGGGCACCTGGGCCTGCGCGGTGGCGGACCAGCGTGCGTGGGTCCCGCCGGCCGGGGTCGTGAGCACGACGGCGGCCAGCAGGACGAGGACGCCGAGCACGTAGGCCGTGGGGGTGCGGTACTGGCTCAAGGGAACTCCTGGGGGATCAGTTCTGGGCGAGGGTGACCGTGAGGGGGCCCGGCTCGACGGTCACGCCCTGGGCGGAGGGGTCGGGGGCGACCTCGTAGGCGACGGTGACGTCGTAGGCCGCGCCGTCGTGGGCCGCGGTCACGGTCCAGGAGGACGTCCCGGGACCGGGGGAGGGAGGGAGCGCGCCGGGGGCGGGTACCAGCTCGACGCGCGGCACGACCGCGCTGCCGGCCGGCACACCGGGGTCGACCGTGAGGGTCGCGGTGAGGTTCGTGCCCTCGACGTCGAGGGTCGCGCGGGTGGTGACGACGACGGTGTCGCCGGGTGCCAGCGCGGACAGGGCCTCCGCCGCTCCGGTGAGGTCGGTGGTCCCGCGTGCGACGGCGCCGGTCGCGGGATCGAGGTCGGTGCGGTGGAGGGTGGCCCGCGCGGGCTCCAGGGTCACGTCCAGGGTGCCGGTGCTGACGGCCTGCGTCTCGAGCGGGGCCGCGTCGGACCAGCGGGCCGCCGTCCCGAGGCTGTTGCCCAGCAGCGTCAGGGCCAGCAGCGAGGCCGCCGCGGCGGCGAGGGCGCGGCCGGTGGTCGCAGGGCGGGGTCGAGCGGTGCGCGTCATGGGAGCCTCTGGGGGATGAGGGGGAGCGAGACGGGGTGCGAGAGGTGCAGGGCCCCGGTGCGGCGTCGCCGCCGCATCGGGGTCCTGCGGGGGCCGACCGGCCCCCGGGTTCACTGCTGGGCGAGGACGAGCTTGGTGCCGCTCAGCGACGTGGACACGTTCTCGCCGTCGCTGCCGGTGGTCCGGTCCGCGTCCCAGGTGAATGTGGCGACGGCCTGCACCACATCCCCGTCGTCCTCGTGGGTGATCGGGTAGGAATCCTTGGCCGACTTGTCGCCACTGGTCAGGGTGACGTCGTAGGACACGTAGCCGGCCCGCTCGAGCGCCTCGACCTCCTGCTGCAGCTGTGCCGGGAGCTGCAGCTCCAGGGTCCCCTTCAGGGTGTCGCCCTTCGCGACCACGGTGGTCGAGGCGTGGAGCTCGATGGTGTCCCCGGGGACGATCCGGTACGTGGCCGGGTCGATCGTCTTCCCGGCGCCGTTCTCCCAGGACACGGTGGTGTTCTCCATGGAGAGCTCACCGGCCGTGACGATGTCGCCCGAGGCAATGGCCTGCTCCTCCGACCACTTCGAGAAGGTGCCGCCCCCGGCGGCGAGAAGGCCGACGGCCACGGCGCCGGCCAGGACGGCCCGGCCGGCGCGCCGGTTCTTGCCGCCCGGCACGGGGGACTCGGACAGGGGGGTCTGCGATGCAGCGTTCATGGTTCCGCCTTCGAGCGAGAGAGGGGTGGGAGAAGCGGGCGCGCGGGATCGGTGCGCGTGCCGTCTCGGGCATCCGGTGCGGTGTCCGCGGAGGCGGCGGACGTCCCGTCCCCCCGGATCACGGGGGACGGAGGTGCCCGCTGCGACGGCCGCGCCTCGGCGCGCCGGCCCGTGGAGCCGCAGTGGATCGCCCGGGGAATCCGCCGGCAGCCCTGCCGCCGGATTTCCTTGACACGTCAACCCTAGACAAAAGTCTATGAATTCGAACAGGGTTTTCCTGTCCCCACTTCGCCCGACGTTACTGGGGAGTAATGCCCTCGCTTCGGCCTCTGCGAGGGTGCCTCTAGGATTCCGGGGGAGGGCTCCCGACCGCCGGGGCCGGGACCGGAGGACCGCCATGACCCGAGCTTCCCAACGGCGCCGAGTGCACCGGTACACCGCTGACAGCGACGGGACGGGCCGGGCGGACACCCTGGCCGGCGAGGAGCCCCTGGAGATCCGGCTCAACGGCAGTCCGTTCACCGTCACCATGCGCACGCCCGGCCACGACTTCGACCTCGTGGCCGGCTTCCTCGTCTCCGAGGGGGTGGTGCGCGCACCGTCCGAGATCGTGCAGATGGACTACCGCAGCGGCATCGGCCCGGACGGGCAGCGGACCTACAACGTGGTGGAGGTGCGGCTCGCGGCCGGGGTCGCCCTGCCGGACACCTCCATGGAGCGGCACGTCTACACGTCGTCGTCGTGCGGGGTCTGCGGCACGGCGTCCATCGAGGCCGTCACCAAGGTCTCCTCCTTCGACCCGGCCGGGGACCGGACCCCGCTGTCCGTGCCCGCGCTCCTCGCCCTTCCGGACCGGCTGCGCACCGGGCAGAAGCTGTTCTCCACGACCGGGGGCGTGCACGCCGCGGGCCTCTTCCGCTTCCCGGACGGTCCGGCCGGCGGCGGCGCCGAGGGGGGCGCCGGTGCCGGCGAGCCCGAGCTGCTGTGCGTGCGCGAGGACGTGGGGCGGCACAACGCCGTGGACAAGGTGGTGGGCTGGGCGCTGCGCGAGGGCCTCCTGCCCCTGAGCTCCACCGTCCTGCAGGTCTCGGGGCGGGCCTCGTTCGAACTGGTGCAGAAGGCGTACATGGCCGGGGTCCCGGCGCTCGCGGCCGTCTCGGCGCCATCGGCCCTCGCCGTGGACCTCGCGGAGCAGGCGGGCGTCACCCTGCTCGGCTTCAGCCGCGGGACCTCGTTCAACGCCTACGCCCACCGGGAGCGCCTCGTGCGCTGAGCGGGCAGGGGGCGCCCCGGCGCTGGCTACGATGGGGCCATGAAGCCCTTCCTGCTGCTCGCCACCCGCGCCGAGGACGACGTCGCGGACGAGGAGTACGAGACCATCTGCCGCTTCAGCGGCCTGCAGGAGAGCCACCTCCACCGGGTACGGCTGGAGGCCGGGCCCATGCCGCCGATCGACCTGGAGCGCTACTCCGGGATCGTCATCGGCGGGTCCCCGTTCAACTCCTCCGACCCGCCGCGGCTGAAGTCCGAGGTGCAGCGACGGGCCGAGTCCGAGATGCGGGACCTGCTCGACGAGGTCGTCGCCCGGGACTTCCCCTTCCTCGGCGCCTGCTACGGCGTCGGCACCCTCGGCACGCACCAGGGCGGGGTCGTGGACCGCACCCGCGGCGAGGAGATCGGCGTCATCGAGGTCACCCTCACCGAGGAGGGGCTGCGGGATCCGCTGCTCCGGGAGTTCCCGCCCGCGTTCCACGGGTTCGTGGGGCACAAGGAGGGCACGCGCACCCTCGCGCCCACCGCCGTCCTGCTGGCGACCGGCACCGGGTGCCCCGTCCAGATGTTCCGGATCAAGCAGAACCTCTACGCGACCCAGTTCCACCCCGAGCTCGACGCCCCCGCGCTGCTCAACCGGATCGAGGCGTACAAGGAGCACGGGTACTTCCCGATCGCCGAGGCCGAGGACGTCAAGGACCGCATCCGAACGGGGCCGCCCGCGACCGAGCCCGCGAAGATCCTCGCCGCGTTCGTGGACCGCTACGCCCGCTGAGCCCCGGGGAGCCGCGCCCCGGCTGTCGCGTGTCCCGGAGGCGCCGGCTGCGGATACCGTGGGAGCCATGACCACGCGCGCCGCCCCCTGGAGGCAGGGACCCCTCGACGACCGGCCCCCGGGCCCCGGCCCCCGGCTCCTCCCGTACCACCGGCTGGCCCACGCCGACCCCGAGCACCGATGGTGGAAGCCGCTCGTGGAGCTGCTGCTCTTCGGGGCGTTCTACCTGGTGCTGGCCATCGTGTTCGGCATCGTGTGGGCCGTGGGGCTCCTGGCCGTGCGCGGCGAGGAGGCCATGGACGAGGTCTTCCTCGGGAGCACGGAGCTGGAGATCATGGACCCGGCGATCTTCTTCATGCTGTTCTTCTCCCTGGTGCTGATGATCCCGGCGCTCCTCGCGGCCCGGGCCATCATGGGCCCCCGGCCCCTCGGGCTGCTGCTGTCCGTGACAGGACGGCTGCGCTGGGGGCTCCTGGGCCGGTGCCTCCTCGTGGCCCTGGTGGTCTACGTGGCGGGCCACGCGGCCGCCGCCCTCGTGGAGTACGCGCTGCTCGGGTCCCTGACGGCCCCGCAGCCGGTGGAGGGCTTCTGGTGGCTGATCGCGATGATCGTGCTGGTGGTCCCGCTGCAGTGCGCGGCGGAGGAGCTCGTCTTCCGCGGCTATCTGATGCAGACCGTGGGGCGGTGGCTGCGCCGGCCCGTGTTCGCGATCCTGCTGCCGGTGCCCCTGTTCACGTTCGGGCACCTGTACGACACCTGGGGGCTGCTGGCGGTGGCGGTCATGGCGGTCGTCGCCGGATGGCTGACCTGGCGCACCGGCGGGCTGGAGGCGGCGATCGCCCTGCACGTGGTCAACAACGTGATCGCCACGTTCTTCGGGGCCCTGGGCCTGTCGGACCCCGACGCCGAGGAGTCGACCTGGGTGGCCCTCGCCCTGTCTGCCGGGCTTCAGGTGCTCTTCGCATGGCTGGTGGTCCGCGGCGCGCGCCGGCGCGGCGTGGAGGTGACCCGGACCGTGCACCCGCCGCGCCCGCCCGCCCTGCTCGCAGCCGGCCACGGACCCGGCCGGACGGTCCCCGAGCCCGGTGCCTGGGTGTGCCCCGGCCCGCCGGCCTGCCCCGGCCACTGGGCGGGCCGGGTGCCCGGGCCCGCGCCCCAGCACCTTCCGTAGACTGACCGGCATGGAACCGAGCACCGCAGTCGACCCCCGGACCGCCGTCGAGGACCTCGGTCGCTACGTGATGGAGTCGCCGAGCTCCTTCCACGCCGCGCACGCCGCCGCCGCCCGGCTGGAGCAGGCCGGCTTCGTCCGTCTCGACGAGACGGAGGACTGGACCCGGACCGGCGTCCGCGGGCGGCGCTACGTGCTCCGCGACGGGGCGGTCATCGCGTGGGCCACGCCCGCGGAGGTCCCGCCGGCCGCGGGGTTCCGGATCCTGGGCGCGCACACCGACTCGCCGGGCTTCAAGCTCAAGCCGAGGCCCACCAGCACGGCCCACACCTGGCACCAGGCCGGTGTCGAGACCTATGGGGGAGCGCTGCTGAACTCGTGGCTGGACCGCGAGCTGCGTCTCGCGGGCCGGCTCGTGGTCCGCGGGGCGGACGGCGCCCCGGCCGAGCACCTGACCGCCACCGGCCCCGTGGCCCGCATCCCGCAGCTGGCCATCCACCTGGACCGCGACGCCAACAAGGGCCTGCAGCTGGACCGGCAGCAGCACGTGCAGCCGATCTGGGGCGTGGGACAGCCGGAGGACGCGGACGTCCTCGCGCTGCTCGCCGAGCACGCGGACGGCGGGCCCGTGGACCCGGCCCGGATCGTCGGCTACGACGTGGTGCTGGCGGACGCGCAGCCCCCCGCCGTGTTCGGGCAGGGCGGAACGCTGTTCGCCTCCGGGCGGCTGGACAACCTGTCCTCCGTGCACGCCGGGCTGAGCGCCCTCGCCCGCGAGGCGGAGGCGGTCGAGCAGGGCCGGCACATCGCGGTGCTCGCCGCGTTCGACCACGAGGAGATCGGCTCCCGCACCCGCTCCGGCGCGGCGGGGCCGTTCCTCGAGGACGTGCTGGTGCGCATCGGTGAGGGCCTGGGCCGCTCCGCCGCCGAGCACCGGCGCTCCCTGGCCGGCTCCGTGTGCCTGTCCGCCGACGCCGGGCACCTCGTGCACCCCAACTACCAGGGCCACCACGACCCCGTGAACCGGCCGGAGCCGGGGGCGGGGCCGTTGCTGAAGATCAACGCGGACCAGCACTACGCCACGGACGCCGTGGGCGCCGGGATCTGGGCCGAGGCCTGCGCGCGCGCCGGCGTGGGCTACCAGGAGTTCGTCTCCAACAACCGGGTGCCGTGCGGGTCCACGATCGGGCCCATCACCGCCGCCCGGCTGGGCGTGCGCACGATCGACGTCGGCATCGGCCTGCTGTCGATGCACTCCGCCCGGGAGCTGTGCCACGTGGCCGACGTGGCGGCCCTCGGGGCCGTCGCCGGGGCCTTCTACACCGCCTGACAGGCTGCGGGAGGGGACCACGGCGGGGCCGCGGTCCCCGGGGACGGCGAGGGGCCGTGGCCCGACGGTGCGCGGCGCACCGACGGGCCACGGCCCCTCGCTCCCGGGGGCGGGATCAGCCGGCGACGGCGCCGACCGGGACCCGCTCGGCCGGGAACTGCGGCATGGCGATGTCGGCCATCCGGGCGAGCACCCGCACGACCTGGCAGGAGTAGCCGAACTCGTTGTCGTACCAGACGTAGAGCACCAGCGAGTTGCCGTTGACGATCGTCGCGAGACCGTCGACGACGCCCGCGCGGCGGGAGCCCACGAAGTCGGTGGAGACGACCTCCGGGGAGTCGGTGTAGTCGATCTGCTTGCGCAGGGACGAGTTCAGCGAGATGTCCTTGAGGTACTGGTTGACCGCTTCCTCGGACTCCGGGGCCTGCTCGAGCTGCAGGTTGAGGATGGCCATGGACACGTCCGGGGTCGGGACGCGGATCGCGTTGCCCGTCAGCTTCCCGGCCATCTCCGGCAGGGCCTTGGCCACGGCCTTCGCGGCACCGGTCTCGGTGATCACCATGTTCAGGGCGGCGGAGCGGCCCCGGCGGTCGCCCTTGTGCCAGTTGTCGATGAGGTTCTGGTCGTTGGTGTAGGAGTGGACCGTCTCCACGTGGCCCTGGGCGATGCCGTACTTGTCGTGGAGCACCTTCACGACCGGGGTGATCGCGTTGGTGGTGCAGGACGCGGCGGAGAGGATGGTGTCCTCCGCCGTGATGACGTCGTCGTTGACCCCGCACACGATGTTCTTCAGGTTCCCCTTGCCCGGTGCCGTGAGCAGCACCTTGGCCACGCCCTTGGCCTGCAGGTGCTTGGAGAGCCCGGCCTCGTCGCGCCACACGCCCGTGTTGTCCACGACGATCGCGTTGTCGATCCCGTAGGCGGTGTAGTCGATCTCGGTGGGGTCGCTCGCGTAGATGAACTTGATGGCCACCCCGTTGGCCGTGATCACGTCGTTCTCCTCGTCGACGTGGATGGTCCCGTCGAACTTGCCGTGCACCGAGTCGCGGCGCAGGAGGGAGGCGCGCTTGACCAGGTCGTTGCCCGGCTTCTTGCGGACCACGACGGCGCGCAGGTTCAGGCCGGTGCCGTCGTTGCGGTTGATGAGGATGCGGGCCAGCAGGCGGCCGATGCGGCCGAACCCGTAGAGCACCACGTCCTGGGACTCCGGGAAGTTCTGGGACCTGCGGTCCACCACGGGGGCGAGCTCCTCGCGCAGGAACGCCTCGAGGTCCTGCTCCGACTCCTGGGCGAGCCGGTTGAGCTTGCCGAGGTCCACCGCGCAGGTGCCCAGGTTCAGCCCGGACATGGCCTCGAGCAGGCGGGTCGTGTCCTCCAGGGGCAGCTCCTCGCCGTCGATGCGGCGGGCGAAGCGGTGCGCCTTGATGATCTGGGTGACGGACTTGTGCACCAGGGAGCGGCCGTAGACCGTCGGCACGACCTTGTTCTCACGGTGCAGGCGTCCGACCAGGGGGACGATGCCCTCGGCGAGCGCCTCGCGGTCGGCCCAGCTTTCAGGAGTGCTCAAGAATGACTCTCTTCCTCGGCCGGGGACGTCATCGTGTCCGGCCGTGACGTGCCGCGCCTCGTTGCGCGATCGGGTACGCGCGCCGCTGCGGTTCGCGCAGGACGCCGCCCTCCATTCTAAGCGCACGGGGGCGCGGGGAGGACTCCCGTTACGGGTCCGGCGGACCGGTCCGGCGCCGGGGGCCGCGGGACCGGCGGGTGCTACCGTGAGGGCATGCTGACGGTCATCGGTGAAGCGCTCGTCGACGTGGTCTCGAAGCGCGGCCAGGAGTCCCGCGCGCACGCCGGGGGGAGCCCCATGAACGTGGCCGTGGGCCTGGCCCGGCTCGGCCACGCCGTCCAGTTCCTCGGCCGCTACGGCGAGGACGAGTACGGCAAGCAGGTCGAGGCGCACCTGCGGGACAACGGCGTCCTGCTGCCCTTCGAGGCCGACGCACGGCCGACGTCCGTGGCGGAGGCCGTCATCGGGGACGACGGCGCCGCGACCTACGACTTCCAGCTGGACTGGTCCCTGGACCTCTCGGACGAGCAGCTGGGCGAGCTGCTCCGGGACACCACCCTGCTGCACGTCGGGTCGATCGGGGCGATGCTCGAGCCCGGCGCCTCGAAGGTCCGGCACGCCGTGGAGCAGGCCCACCGCTCCGCGCTGATCTCCTACGACCCCAACTGCCGGCCGTCCATCATCCCCGACTCCTCGCACGCACGGGCCCGGGCCGAGCAGCTCGTGGCCCTCGCCGACGTGGTGAAGGCCTCGGACGAGGACCTCCTGTGGCTGTACCCCCACCGCAGCGTCGAGGAGAGCGCCGGTGCCTGGCTCAAGGCCGGCGCCGAGCTCGTCGTCGTCACCCGGGGGCCACTGGGGCCGTGGGCCCGCACCCGCGCCACCGGTCCGCGCGGCGTGGAGGTGCCCGCCGCCCGCAGCACGGTCGTGGACACCGTGGGGGCGGGGGACTCCTTCATGGCAGCGCTGCTCGCCTGGCTCACCGACCACGGCTACACGGGCGCGCCGGCCCGCGAGCGGATCGACAACCTGGACGAGCAGCAGGTCGGCGACCTGCTGCGCTACGCCGCCGCGGCGGCCGGCGTCACGGTCTCCCGCGCCGGCGCCGACCTGCCCCGCACGGAGGAGCTGCCCGCGTCCTGACCCCTCCGGCCCGACCCGCGTCCCGCCCCGTCCGTCCTCCGGCCCTGTGCCGACCCGATCCCCGTCCCGACCCGAAGGAGAGCCCGTGCTCGACCGCGACCCGTACGCAGACCTGCCCGACCTGCCGAGCTTCACCCTCACCTCCGAGGACTTCTCCGACGGCGGGCCGCTCCCCCCGGCCCAGCTCTCGGACATCATGGGCGCCGGTGGTCAGGACGTCTCCCCCCAGCTGAGCTGGTCCGGGGCCCCCGAGGGCACCAAGAGCTACGTGGTCACGGTCTTCGACCCCGACGCCCCCACCCCCAGCGGGTTCTGGCACTGGTGCCTGTCCAACGTCCCCGCCGACGTCACCTCCCTCGAGCGCGGCGCGGCGGCCGATCCGCCGGCCGGGGCGGTCAAGCACCGCAACGACGGCGGCACCGACGAGTACGTGGGCGCCGCCCCGCCCTCCGGCCACGGACCGCACCGCTACATCGTGTGCGTGACCGCGGTCGCCGACGAGCAGATCGAGGTCGACGAGAGCGCGAGCCCCGCCGTCGTGAACTTCCAGCTGTTCAGCTCCGGGATCGCCCGCGCCTGCCTCACCGGCATCCACGAGGCATAGGTGGCAGAACACCCGTGAGCCCGACTCCGGAGGTCCCCGGGACGGCGCCGATCCGGATGATCGCCAGCGACCTCGACGGCACGGTCCTGGGGGACGACTTCCGCTTCCGCCGGCGCACCGTCGACGCGATCCGGGCCGCCCAGGGCGCCGGCATCCACGTGGTGTTCGTGACGGGCCGGCCCATGCGCTGGCTCGACCCGCTGCGCGAGCAGCTCGGCCACGAGGGCGTGGTCATCTGCTCGAACGGGGCGGTGGTCTACGACCTCCGCGCCGACCTCGTCGTGGAGTCGAGCCTGTTCCCGGCCCGGGACGCCTTCGCGGTCATGGACGAGGTCGCGGCCCGGCACCCCGGCACGCTGTTCGCGGCCGAGACGCTCGAGGGCGTGTTCACGGACCACGGGTGGGCGCGCACCGACCGGATGGAGATCGGCGCCCCCCTGGTCGGGGCGCTGCGGGACCGGGTGCCGGAGGACCAGGGGCTCGTGAAGTTCCTGGCCAAGCTGGACACCGCCGAGCCGCAGGAGTACGTCCGGGCGCTCACCGAGCTCGTGGCCGGCCGGCTGTCCGTGACGCACTCCGTGGCGGCGGCCCCGCTCGTGGAGATGGGCCAGAAGGGGCTCACCAAGGCGCGCACCCTCGAGCAGTACGCCGCCGAGCGCGGCATCCGCCCGCACGAGGTGATGGCCTTCGGCGACATGCCCAACGACCTCGAGATGCTCACGTGGGCAGCCCACGGGTACGCGATGGCAAGCGGGCACCCCGCGGTCGCCCGCGCCGTCGGCCGCGTGGCCCCGCCGTTCGAGGAGGACGGGGTGGCCCAGGTGATCGAGGCGCTGCTGCGCCGCGGCCGACCCGGTGCGTCACGGGCGGGACAATCCACTACCGCGAGGTAACAATAAGAGGGTGACCCCTCCAGCTCGCCGGCGCGGCACCCCCGCAGCCCTGGCCCACCGCGGTTTCTGCCGGGGCGGTCCCGAGAACACCCTCGACGCCTTCCGCGCGGCCCGGGACCTCGGCTACGAGTGGATCGAGACGGACGTCAACACGACGGCCGACGGCGTGGTCCTGTCCTTCCACGACGAGACCCTCGACCGCGTCACCGGCGGCAGCGGCAGGGTCTCCTCGCTGACCTGGGCGCAGATCCGGGCCGAGCGCGTCGCCGGCGCCGGGCTGATCCCGCGCTTCGCGGATCTGTTGACGGAGCTGCCCGAGCTGAAGTTCAACGTGGACGTCAAGGACGAGGCGTCCGTGGCGGCTCTGCCGGCCCTGCTCCACGAGCTCGGCGCCGT
The DNA here is from genome assembly GCF_039530085.1 of Kocuria aegyptia. Taxonomy (NCBI): domain Bacteria; kingdom Bacillati; phylum Actinomycetota; class Actinomycetes; order Micrococcales; family Micrococcaceae; genus Kocuria; species Kocuria aegyptia. Next base: position 25,390 of record NZ_BAAAOA010000011.1, on the reverse strand, counting down.
GGACCGGGTGCGGGTGACCTCCTTCTCAGAGAGCCGCCGCCGCCGCACGCTGCGGCGGATCCGCGAGCTCGAGGGCCGGGCCGTGCCCACGTCCTCCGGCAAGGAGGGGATGCGCCTGCTGCTCGTGTGCTCGTGGCTGGGCGGGCCCAGCTGGCGCATCGCCCGCCGCGCGGCTGCACGGTGGATCGAGCCGTTCGACACCGTGCAGATCCCCCGGCGCTACCGGATGCGGGGCGGGGCGGAGGTCCAGCTGGTGACCCCCCGCTTCCTGGGCTTCGCCCACCGGCAGGGCATCGACGTGCACGTGTGGACCGTCAACGAGACGGCCGAGATGACGGAGCTGCTCGAGCTCGGGGTCGACGGGATCGTCACCGACCGGGCCGACCTGCTCGCCGCGCTCCTCGCGCAGCGGGGGCAGTGGCCGCCCTCGGGCGTGTGAGCCATGACACGGCGGCCCGGCCCGTGGCAGGGTGGGGGCCATGACCGACACCGCCACGACCGGCACCGCGCAGCACGTCCTGACCGAGGTCCGCAACGGCACCGGGCACATCGTGCTCAACCGGCCCCGTCAGCTCAACGCGCTGACCGCACAGATGTACCGGGACCTCAAGGCCGCGCTCGGCGCGTGGCGGGACGACGACGCCGTGCGCCACGTGCTCGTCACCTCCGCCTCGCCGCGGGCGTGGTGCGCCGGCGGCGACATCCGGGAGGTCCGCGACGCCGTGCTCGGCGGGCTGGCGGAGGAAGCCACCGGGGTGTTCGCCGTCGAGTACGCCCTCGACTGCCTGATCGCGGACTACCCGAAGCCCTACGTGGCGCTGATGAACGGGATCTGCATGGGCGGCGGCATGGGCATCTCCGTGCACGGGTCCCACCGCGTCGTGGGGCCGTCGACGGTCATGGCGATGCCCGAGACGAAGATCGGCTTCTTCACGGACATCGGCGCCTCCTGGTTCCTGCCGCGCGTCTCGCGGCCGGACCGCCGCGGGGAGCCGGGCCTGGCCGTGGGCCGCTGGCTCGCCCTCGGCGGGCAGCGGGTCGGCGGTGCGGACGCCGTCGCCCTCGGGCTGGCCGACGTCCTGGTGGCGGACGAGGACTTCGAGGCCCTCGCCGAAGCCGTGGTGGAGGAGGGGCCGGAGGACGCGCTGGCCCGCTTCGCGCGCGAGCCCGAACCGTCCTCCGTGGTGGCGCGGTGGGAGCAGATCGAGGAGCGCTACGGCGCCCCGACCCTCGAGGAGATCGTGGCCGCCGCGCCGGAGGACCTCGCGGGAATGAGCCCCTCCTCGCTGGTGCGCACCTTCGAGCTGCTCGAGCGCGGGGCGGCCGACGACGGCGTGCGCTCCTGCCTCGAGCGGGAGCTGCGCCTCGCCGCGGACACCATCGTGCGCCCCGACTTCGCCGAGGGCGTGCGGGCGGTCCTCGTGGACAAGGACAACCAGCCGGCCTGGGAGCACGCCTCCGTGGCGGACGTCGACGTCGCGGCCGTCCGGGCCGTGCTCGACGAGAAGCTGCCGCTGCCCCTCTGACCGCTCGGCACGCGCCCGGCCCGCTCAGCGGCGGGTCGGGTGCTTCCCGTTGTCGCTGACCACCACGGGGGTCGGGCCCCAGCGGTCACCGGCCTCGGTGGGCCGGTCCACGAACCGCCGGTAGCCGAGGTACAGCATCACGGCCAGCGCCACGGTGACCACGGCGAACGCGGCGACGGTGTCCTGCGAGATCAGGGTGCGGACCACGCTGTGGAGCATCGTCAACAGGCCGCCGAGCAGCACGCCGTGGGCGAGCACCGGTCTGCGCCGCTCCACGGCCAGGCTCACGGCCAGCAGCACGACGGAGGCGGCCAGGGCGATCACGCCGACGTCGCGGCTGTGCCGCATGGACCCGTCCTCCCACGCCTCCCGCTCGCGCTCGTACGCCGCCCACTGCTGCTGCTCCTCCGGGGCGAGCTCGCGGGACTCCCGCGCCGCCGCGATCGCCGGGGGCGGCGCGGGCTCCTCCGGGCCGGGGTGGACCGTGGCGACGCCGAGACCCACGAACAGGGCCAGCAGCAGTCCCAGGAAGAGCGTGTAGGCCGTCCGCACCAGCCTGCCGCCCGTGCGGCCCCCAGCGCTGCCCTCCGTGCGGTCCTTCATGCGGCGTGCTCCGTTCTCCCGCCGGTGCGGGACCTCCGTCCGGGGCGCCCGGAACCGCGGCCGGCCGGCCGTCGGGGCGTGCTCACATTGTGGGTCGGGCCCGGACCGTTGTCCACGGCCGTCACCTGGCCCCCGGGCCTTCCACCGCGTTGCCCACCTGCCTACGCTGGAGTTCTCCACCGCGGCCCGCGGGACCCGAGGGCGCGGGCGGAGCCGGGGGAGCACCGGAGGGTCGGTGGGCCGCGCGCCCGCCGGGGAGGCGGTGGGGACCATGGTGGTCTTCGAGGACAGGGTCGAGGCCGGGCGGCAGCTGGGGAAGCGGCTGAGGTCCCTGCGCGGTCAGGACGTGGTGGTGCTGGGGCTGCCCCGCGGCGGGGTGCCCGTGGCCCACGAGGTGGCCAACATCCTCGACGCGCCGCTGGACGTCATCGTGGTGCGCAAGCTGGGGGTGCCGACCCAGCCCGAGCTGGCCATGGGCGCCATCGGGGAGGAGGGCGCCCGCGTGCTCGACGAGCGGACCCTGCAGTACTTCGGGGTGACGGACGCGCAGCTGGAGCAGGTCGAGGCCCGGGAGCGGGCCGTGCTCGAGGCCCGGACGGCGCGCTTCAGGGAGGGCCGGGAACGGGTCGACCTCACCGGGCGGACCGCCCTGGTCGTCGACGACGGCATCGCGACCGGTTCCACGGCCCGCGTGGCCTGCCGGATCGCCCGGCAGCTGGGCGCCGCACGCGTGGTGCTGGCCGTCCCGGTGGCCCCGCAGGAGGCCCTGGCCCGGGTGGTGGAGGCGGACGAGGTGATCTGCCTCGCCACCCCTCCGTACTTCACGGCCGTCGGCTACCACTACCGGGACTTCTCGGCCACGGAGGACGACGAGGTCGTGGCGCTGCTCGACGCCGCCCGGCGCCGCCACCAGCCGGAGCTGCCTCCGCCGTCCCGGGCGGGGCAGGCCGCGCACGGCTATCCGGTCGACGCCGACGTGCGCATCCCGGCCGGGGGCGAGCAGCTCGCGGCGCACCTGCACCTGCCGGGGCCCGGCGCCGGGGTGGTGGTCTTCGCCCACGGCAGCGGCAGCAGCCGGCACAGCCCGCGGAACCAGTACGTGGCCTCCGTGCTGCAGCAGGCGGGCCTGGGCACCCTGCTGCTCGACCTGCTGACCCCCGGGGAGGAGACCGACCGCGGCAACGTCTTCGACATCGGCCTGCTCGCCGAACGGCTGCTCCTGGCCACGGCTTGGCTGCGCGAGCAGCCCGGTTCCGCGGCGGCCCCGGTCGGGTACTTCGGGGCGAGCACGGGCGCCGGCGCCGCCCTGTGGGCGGCGGCCGAGCCCGGCGCGTCGATCGCGGCCGTCGTCTCCCGCGGCGGCCGCCCCGACCTCGCGGGCGAACGGCTGGGCTCGGTGCAGGCGCCCACCCTGCTGATCGTCGGCAGCGAGGACTCCGAGGTGCTCGGCCTCAACCGGTGGGCGCAGGAGTCGATGCGCTGCCCCACCCGGCTGGCGGTCGTGGAGGGCGCCACGCACCTCTTCGAGGAGCCCGGCACCCTCGCCGAGGCCGCGGGCCTGGCCCGGGACTGGTTCCTGCGCCACCTCCACCCGGCCGGGGAGCGCGGCGACGGGGCGGCCCGGTGAGCCCGCTCGGGCGCGGGACCCCCCGGGAGGCGGGGATCCTCGCGGAGATCCGCTCCCTCGCGCAGCCGCTGGCGGGGCCGCAGGGCCTCGACCGGCTCGTCGAGCGCTGCGCCGGCGCCCGCTTCGTGTGCGTGGGGGAGGCGTCCCACGGCACGCACGAGTACTACCGGTGGCGGGCCCTGCTCAGCCGCCGGCTCATCGAGGAGCATGGCTTCACCTGGATCGGGGTCGAGGGGGACTGGCCGGACTGCTGGCGGCTCAACCGGTGGGTGCGCGGGGAGGCGGACCAGGACCTCGACGCCCGGGGCGTCCTCGAGGGCTTCGAGCGCTGGCCCACGTGGATGTGGGCGAACGAGGAGGTCGCCGAGTTCCTCGACTGGCTCCGGGAGGAGAACGTCCGCCGGGCCGGCCACGAGCAGGTGGGCTTCTACGGGCTGGACGTCTACTCGCTGTGGGACTCGCTGCGGGAGATCATCGGCTGGCTGGAGGCCGCCGCCCCCGAGGCCCTGCCGGCCGCGCTGCAGGCGTGGCAGTGCTTCGTGCCCTTCCACGAGGACCCGCACCGGTACGCGTGGCGCACCCGGATCGTGCCCGAGAGCTGCGAGGCCGACGTCGTGGCCCTCCTGGCCGAGGTGCGCCGGCGCACCATGGACCGGATGGCGGGGGACCCGGCCGCGTTCGACGCCGCCCTCAACGCCATGGTCGCGGTCGACGCCGAGCGCTACTACCGGACCATGGTGCGGGGCGACCGGCAGTCCTGGAACGTGCGGGACGAGCACATGGCGGACACCGCCGGGCTGATCTCCCGCCACCACGGGCCCGGCGCCAAGGGCCTGGTGTGGGAGCACAACTCCCACGTGGGGGACGCCCGGGCCACCGACATGTTCGACGCCGGCCTGGTCAACGTGGGCCAGCTGCTGCGCGAGCGCCACGCCGCGCCCGAGGTGGTGCTCGTCGGCTTGGCCTCCTGGGCCGGCACGGTGGTCGCGGCGGAGTCGTGGGGCGCGGTCGAGGAGGTCCTCGCCGTCCCGGAGGCGCGTCCCGGCAGCCACGAGGACTTCCTGCACCGGGCCCTGGAGGAGGACGCGGTGCTCGTCTTCGGCCGTGACCGGTCCGGGCCCTGGCTCTCCGGGCGGTTCGGCCACCGGGCCATCGGGGTGGTGTACCACCCGTGGCGCGAGGCCGGCAACTACGTCCCGACCCGCATGGGGGAGCGCTACGACGCGCTGCTGTGGTTCGGGACGACCGCCGCGCTGCGGCCCCTGCACCACGAGGCGCCGCCCGAGGAGCCCGAGCTGGAGACCGAGCCGACGGGCTTCTGAGGCGCCCCGGCGGGGAGGGCCCTCGTCATCATCCGCCCCGGACCCCGAGGCCCTTACGCGCCCGGTCGGCGGAGTCTAGGCTGAAAGGGTCGAGGCGGACCGCACCGGTCTCCCCGGCCGGCCGGGCCGACACCCCCGGTCCCGCCGCGGAACGGGTGCCACGGGAAGGAGCCGGGCCATGGCCGGATTGATGCGCAGGGAGGGGCTGGAGATGCTCGAGCCCCTCCGACGCCTCCTGGAGGGGGACGTCGAGGCGTCCTGGCCCCGCGTGGAGGAGTACCGGGACGGCGACACGGTGGTGATCCGGGCGGAGCTGCCCGGCATCGACCCCGAGCAGGACGTGGAGCTCACCGTGGCCGACGACGTGCTCCACCTGCGGGCCGAGCGCAGGGAGCGGACCGAGCACAAGGACAAGGGCGGCTACCGCTCCGAGTTCCGCTACGGCTCGTTCTCCCGCACCCTGCCGCTGCCCGCCGGGTGCCGGGACGAGGACATCAGTGCCGCCTATCGTGACGGCGTGCTCGAGGTCCGCGTCCCCGTCGCCGGGCCCGTCGAACCGCCGGCGACGAGGAAGATCCAGGTGACGCGCGGCTGAGCAGACCGGGGACCACCCGTGCGCCGGCGGGCGGGACGGCGCCTCCCGCCGGCCGTCATGCGGGCCCGGGGAGTCCGTCGTGACGCCGGGGTCGTTGTGAGCCACCTCACCGGGTCCTATCGTGGAGACAGGCGGACCGGCCGGCCCGCCGGGAGCAAGGGGGAACACCATGGGCGACTCCTCGCCGGGAGACCGGATCGTCGTGGGAGTCGACGGATCCGGCTCGTCCAAGGCCGCCCTCCGGGAGGGCGTGCGGCTCGCCGAGGCCCTCGGTGCGCCGCTCGAGGCCGTCATGTGCTGGGAGGACCCGCTGCTCTACGAGAGTTACCGAGTGGTGGACCCCGAGGAGTTCCGCCGCGGCAGCGAGCAGCTGTTCGAGAGCACGCTCGCGGAGGTCTTCGGGGAGCACCGCCCGGCGAACCTGACCACCCGGCTGCTGCGCGGTCAGGCCGCCACCCGGCTCATCGAGGAGAGCGAGGAGGCCCGGATGCTGGTGGTCGGGCGACGGGGCACGGGCGGGGTGCTCGGGATGATCCTCGGCTCCGTCTCCTCGGCCCTCGTCTCCCACGCCAAGTGCCCCGTCCTGGTGGTGCGGCACTGAGCGGTCCGCCAGGTCCCTGGCGGACGGAGCGCGTCCCGGGCACGGCCTGCGGGCGCCGGACCGAAGGAGTTCGACCATGGAAGCCCCGTCGCAGCAGCCGGTCCTCGTCGGGATCGACGGCTCGGACTCCTCCAAGGAGGCCCTCCGCACGGCGGACCGGATCGCCCGTTCCCTGGGCGTCCCGCTGGTCGCCCTCATGTTCTGGCAGGGGCCGCCCGTCTACGAGGGCTGGGAGACCGTCGACCCGTACAAGCCACCGGCCGGCAGCGAGGAGCAGCTCCGGTCGACGCTCGCCGACGTGTTCGGCGCGGACGTCCCGGGGCACGTGCGCGCCGAGCTGCTCCACGGGCGGCCCGCGGCCCGCCTGGTCGAGGAGAGCGGTGACGCCCTGATGCTGGTGCTCGGCCGCCGCGGCCACGGCGGTCTGCGGGGCTCGGCCCTGGGCTCCGTCTCCAACGCGTGCATCGCCCACGCCCACTGCCCGGTGCTGGTCGTCCGGCACTGACCGGCCGGCGCCGATCACCCGGCGCGGGCCACGCGGCACCGACAGGCCGGCCCCGGCGGCCGGCCCCGACAAGGAGGTTCGGTCATGAGCGCACCGACGACGGACCAGCGGATCCTCGTGGGGATCGACGGCTCGGAGTCCTCGATGGAGGCCCTGCGGCTGGCCGCGCGACTCGCCGAGGCCCTCGACGCCCCGCTCGAGGCGATCGCGTGCGCGGGCGACCCCACCGTGCTGGACGCCGAGCTGCTCGTCGACGAGGAGGCCCTGCGCGCCAACCACGAGCGGATCCTCGCGCGCACGGTCGCGGCCGTCTTCGGGGAGGACGTCCCCGACCGCCTGACCACCACGGTCACGCACGGCCGCCCGGCCGGGCGGCTCATCACGGAGAGCGAGAACGCGCAGCTGCTCGTGCTCGGCCGGCGAGGCCGCGGCGGCCTGCTCGGCTCGGCCCTGGGCTCGGTGTCCCACGCGTGCATCTCCTACGCCCACTGCCCGGTGCTCGTGGTCCGGCACTGAAGCGGCTCAGGCGTCCACGGTGCTCCCGGGCCCGCCCGCGAGGCGCCGCTCGGTCTCGGCGATCCGCCGCGCGGTGCGCAGGAAGCTGTCCGGGTTCAGGGAGATCGAGTCGATCCCCTCCCGCACCAGGAACTCCGCGAAGTCGGGGTGGTTGCTGGGGCCCTGGCCGCAGATGCCGATGGGGATCCCCGCGGCGTGGGCCTTGCGGATCGCCTCGCCGATCATCCGGGTCACCGCCTCGTCCCGCTCGTCGAAGAGTGCGCGCAAGGCCTCCGCGTCCCGGTCCACGCCGAGCACGAGCTGCGTGAGGTCGTTGGAGCCGATGGAGAAGCCGTCGAACCGCGCGGCGAACTGCTCGGCCAGGACCACGTTGGAGGGGATCTCGCACATCATGTACACCTTCAGGCCGTGCCGCCCGCGCTCGAGCCCGTGCTCGGCCATCGTGGCCAGGACCCGGTCCGCCTCCGCCACGGTGCGGCAGAACGGGACCATGACCACCACGTTGTCGAAGCCGATGCGCTCGCGGACCCGCCGCAGCGCCCGGCACTCGAGGGCGAAGCCCTCGCGGTACCGGGGGTCGTAGTAGCGGGAGGCCCCGCGGAACCCGAGCATCGGGTTCTCCTCGGGCTCCTCGAAGGCCGCCCCGCCCACGAGGTGGGCGTACTCGTTGGTCTTGAAGTCGCTGAGCCGCACGATCACCGGCCGGGGGTGGTACGGGGCGGCGAGCTTGGCGATGCCCAGCGCCAGCGTCTGCACGAAGTACTCCTGCCCGTCCGGGAATCCTGCCGTCAGCTGCGCGATCCGCCGCCGGTCCGCCTCGTCCCGCACCCGCTCCGGGTGCACCAGGGCCATGGGGTGGACCTGGACGATGCTGTTGACGACGAACTCCATCCGCGCCAGTCCCACCCCGTCGGCCGGCAGCCGCCACCAGCGGAAGGCCGCCGCGGGGCTCGCCACGTTCACCATGATCGCGGTGCGCGCGTCCGGCAGCTCCCCGAGGTCGACCTCCTCCACGTCGAAGGCGAGGGTGCCCTCGTAGACCGTGCCCCGGTCGCCCTCCGCGCAGGAGACAGTCAGGTCCTGGTCCGCCGGGATCGTCCGGGAGGCGTCGCCGGTCCCGACGACGGCGGGCAGGCCCAGCTCCCGACTGACGATCGCCGCGTGGCTGGTGGGTCCGCCGTGGTCGGTGACGATCGCGGCGGCACGCTTCATCACCGGGACCCAGTCCGGGTCCGTCATCTCGGTGACGAGCACCGACCCGTCCCGGAAGGACTCGATGTCCGCCGCGCTGCGCACCACGCAGGCGGTGCCGGTCGCCACGGAGTCCCCGACGGCGGCGCCCACCGCGAGCACGCGCCCCTTCTCCCGGAGGTGGTGGACCGTGAAGCGGCTCGCGCTGCGACCGGCCTGGACGGTCTCCGGCCGGGCCTGCAGCAGGAACAGCTCCCCCGTCAGGCCGTCCTTCGCCCACTCCAGGTCCATGGGCCGGCCGTAGTGCTCCTCGACGAGCACGGCCCAGCGGCCGAGCTGCAGGACGTCGGCGTCGCCGAGCACCCACGCCTGGCGCTCCGCGGGGGAGGTCTCCACGAGCCGGGTGGCGGCGGCCCCGGCGGGGGCGTCGTCGTCGTGGACGAGCTTGTGCAGCTTGGCTCCCCGGGTGCGCTCCACGATCGGGGCCTCCGCCACGTCGAGGAGGGGCTTGAAGACGAGGTACTTGTCCGGGTCCACGGTGCCCTGCACGACCGGCTCGCCCAGCCCCCACGCCGCGCTGATCACGGCCACCCGCGGGAAGCCGCTCTCGGTGTCGATCGAGAACATCACCCCGGAGCTGCCGAGGTCCGCCCGCACCATCTCCTGCACGCCGACGGACAGGGCGACCGCGAGGTGGTCGAACCGCTTGAGCTCCCGGTAGGTGATCGCCCGGTCGGTGAACAGGGACGCGTAGCACCTCCGGCACGCCTCCAGCAGCTCCTCCTCGCCGACCACGTCGAGGAAGGTCTCCTGCTGGCCGGCGAAGCTCGCGTCCGGGAGGTCCTCCGCGGTCGCGCTGCTGCGCACGGCCACGGGCAGGTCGGCGCGGCCGGTGCGCTCGCAGAGCTCCCGGTAGAACTGCCCGATCTGCCGCGCCGTCTCCTCGGGGAACTCGCCGCGCAGGAACAGTGCGCGCACGGCGGCGCCGGTCTCCCGCAGCGTCGCGCGGCCCGCGCGGTGGTCCTCGAGCCGGTCCCGCAGGGCGGTGCCGATCCCGTTGGCCGCCACGTAGGACCGGTAGGCGTCCGCGCTGGTCGCGAAGCCGCCCGGCACGCGCACCCCCCGCGAGCTCAGCTCCCGGACCAGCTCCCCGAGGGAGGCGTTCTTGCCGCCCACGCGCGGGACGTCCGCGATCCCGAGCTCCTCGAACCAGTGGAGCTCGGGGGCGGCCACCTCAGCTCCTCCGGGCCAGCAGGTCCGCGCAGGCCTCGTCGCAGCGCTCGCACGCATCGGCCACGAGGGCGCAGTGTTCGTAGAGCTCCGCGTGCTTGCGGCACGCGTCCCGGCACGCCCGGGCCGCGGCCAGGCACGCCTCGAGCAGCGGCACCAGCACGGCCCGGCCGTTCCCGGGCTCCGGGAAGCCGAGGCGGGCCAGCACCTGGGCGGTGGCCGAGCAGATCACCGCGCAGTCCTGCTCGGCGCGCAGGCTGTCGCGCAGGTCCGCGACGGCGTCCTCCTCCACGCAGGCGTCGGCGCCGATCCGGCAGATCTGCGCGGCGTCGAGGCACGCCTCGATGCACCGGGCCTCGGCCGCCCGCTCATCGCTCGCGAGCTCCGGAGCGGCGGGGTGCGCCATCAGTGCGTGACTGATCCTGCTCACGGGGTGTCCTCCCTCTGGTGGGGCCGGTACGGGTCGGTTCAGCCCGCGAGGCGGGGTCCCGGGGCGGCCGCCGACGGTACCGCCTCGCGTGCGGGCCCGGGGGCTCCTGGACGGCGCCGGGTCCCCGCCCGGCCGGCGAGCCGGGTCACGGTGCCGTGGCCCGGCGGATCGGCGGGGAGCAGGAAGTCGACGGCGGGCGTGCCGCGCACGGCGTCCTCGTGCTCCGCGGCCCAGCGCAGCAGGTCCACGGCGGCGGGCTCGACGTGGTGGGCGGGGGTGAGGTCCACGATGACGGCGATGCCCGGGACGAGGGTGCGGGCCCGGCGGACCAGGGGGCACAGGGCCCGGTGGTTGAGCTCGGTGACGCAGCCGCTCACGACGAGCCGGACGTGCCTGCCGTCGAGGTCGACCTGGACGAGGACGGACGGTCGGTGATGCATGGTTTCTCCCCTGCAGCTGGTGGTGCGCGGCCGGCTGCTCGGCCCTCCCGCACTCCACGCTAGGGGAAAGGAGACCTGGGTCACCAAGAATGGTGGCCTCTCATCGGCACATTTCCTCTACCGACGAGTAGAAGAGCGCTCCGCGGCACTCCTCAGCCCAGGGGAGAGGGCTGCCGCGTGGTGTCGGGGGCGAGCGGGTCGCTGCTCACCGTTCCCCGCGCACGGGCCACGGCCGCCATGAGGTGGTAGACCACCAGCGTGGCCGCCGTGCCGAGGGCGATGCCCGCGAACTGCAGGCCGGAGGCCTCCCACGTGTAGTCGGCGACCCCGATGATCATGGCCACCGCGGCGGTGGTGAGGTTGACCGGGTTCGAGAAGTCCACGCGGTTCTGCACCCAGATCCGCACGCCCAGCATGCCGATCATCCCGTACAGCACCGTGGCGGCCCCGCCCAGGACCCCCGCGGGAACGGTGGCCACGGCGGCGCCGAAGACCGGGAAGACGCTCAGCAGGATCGCCACCGCGGCGGCGACCCAGTAGGCCGCCGTCGAGTAGACGCGCGTGGCCGCCATGACGCCGATGTTCTCGGCGTAGGTCGTGGTGCCCGAGCCACCGCCCGAGCCGGCGATCACGGTGGCGAGCCCGTCGGACATGATCGCGCGCCCGATGTACGGGTCGAGGTCGTCACCGGTCATGAGGGCCACGGACTTCACGTGCCCGATGTTCTCGGCCACCAGCACCAGGATGACCGGGACGAACAGGCCCATCAGGGGCAGGTGGAACTCCGGGGTCTGGAACGGGGGCAGCCCGAAGAGCCCCTGCTCCTGCCACGCGGCGCCGACCGCGGAGAAGTCGACCTCGCCCCGGACCACCGCCGTCAGGTAGCCGATCAGCACGCCGAGCAGGATGGACAGCCGGCCGGGCAGGCCGCGGAGGAGCACCGAGATCAGCACGATGGAGGCCAGGGTCACGAACCCGGTGACCGGGGCGGCCATGAAGTTGTCCTTCGCGGACGGCGCCAGGTTGAACCCGATGAGCGCCACGATGGTGCCCGTGACCAGCGGGGGCATGAGCTTCTGGAGCCAGGCCGTGCCCGCGAACTGCACCACCAGGCCGATGAGGAACAGCGCCGCGCCCGCCATCAGGACGCCGCCCAGCGCGCCGCCGGGGCCGTACTGGTTCGTCGAGGCACTGATGGGAGCGATGAACGCGAACGACGAGCCCAGATAGGACGGCACCCGGCCCGCGGTCACCGCCAGGAAGAGGATCGTGCCCACGCCGGAGAAGAACAGCGTGGTGGAGGGCGGGAAGCCCGTGATCAGGGGCACCAGGAACGTGGCGCCGAACATGGCGACCACGTGCTGCGCGCCGATGGTGACCGTGCGGGGCCAGGTGAGCCGCTCCCGCGGCCTGACGACCTCCCCGGCGGTGACGGTGCGGCCGTCGCCGTGGAGGCGCCAACCCAGGCCGAGGCGGGTGGCGATGGTGCGTCCGGGCACGGGGGAACTCATGCGGGTCTCCTCGACGGCGGGGTGGGAGCCCGGATCCGGGCCTCCACCACTGTACTCGGTGCCCCCGCCGGGCACCGAGGGCCCCCGGCCCGGCCCCGGCCCGGCGCCCCGACCGTGTCGGTCGCTGTCCATGTGATCAGCACGGTGATGGAAACTATGATGGTGGGCGATCCACCGCACCGTCCGGACAGGAGTCGATACATGCGTCAGCCACAGCCACGAGGGCCGCTCGGCGAGGACCTTCTCGCGCTGCTCCGGGAGCAGCCCGGCACCCCTGGGGCCGAGGCCCGTGCCGGGGCGCTGCCGGCGGCCGCCCGTGCCGCCGTCTCCCGCGCGGACGGCGTGCTCGCCGACGACGACGTCCAGCTCAGCCTGTTCGTCCTGCACGCCCTGCACTACCAGGGCGTCGACGGGGTGGACGACCGCTGGGAGAGCGACCCCGAGCTGTTGCGCACGCGGGAGGTCCTCTCCGGCGCGCTCGAGGCGCAGCTGCGCGCGGAGCTGCCCGCCGACACCGTGCCCAGCACGCCGCAGTCGGTCGCCGACGCCCTGTTCGCCATGGCCGCCGACGACGACGGGCCGAGCCTCGCGCGCCACCTCTCCGGACGGGCGGACGCCGAGCAGGCGCGGGAGTTCCTGCAGCTGAAGTCCGTCTACCAGCTCATGGAGGGCGATCCGCACACCTGGGGCATCCCGCGGCTGAGCGGCCGGGCGAAGGCCGGGCTGATCGAGATCCAGGTCGACGAGTACGGAGGCGGCAACGCCCTGCGCATGCACTCGGCCCTGTTCGCGGCCGGGATGCGCGAGGCCGGCCTCGACGACTCCTACGGCAGCGCCGTGGACCGGGTGCCCGCCGAGTGGCTCGCCGGGGTCAACACCGTCTCGATGTTCGGTCTGCACCGGCGGTTGCGCGGCGCGGTGGTGGGGCACCTGGCGATGTACGAGATGACGTCCTCCGTGCCCGCCAAGTTCCTGGCGCGCGGCTTCCACCGCCTGGGACTGCCCGCAGCGGCCGCGTTCTACGACGAGCACGTGGAGGCCGACGCCGCCCACGAGCAGATCGCGGCCCGGGACATGGCCGGAGGTCTCGTGGTCGAGGACCCCGCCGTCGCGGCGGACGTCTTCTTCGGCGCGCGCTGCGTCCTGCACCTGGACGCGCTCGCCGCCCACCAGGCGCTCGCCCGGTGGGAGGCGGGGGAGTCCGCGCTGCGCCCGGCCGCGGCGGAACCGTCCCGCCGCGGTGCCGCGGAGCTCGTCCGGTGAGTGCGGAGGAGCGCCCCGAGGACTCCGCGCCGGTCCCCGGACCGGAACCCGCTCCGGCGCCGCACCCCGGCCCCGCGCCGGTTCTCGATCCCGGCCCGGCCGCGGCTGCCGGGTCCGGTGGGCCGGTGTCGATCACCGTGTGCCCCGACGGCCCGCTGCTGGTGCGCGGGGGCTACGAGCTGCTGGACGGTGAGGACCGGCCCATCGACCCGGGGCGCGCCACCGTGGCGCTGTGCCGCTGCGGGGCGTCGTCCATCAAACCGTTCTGCGACGGCTCGCACAAGCGGGCCAGGTTCCGCGCCCGCTGAGGCTCAGCGGCGCGGGCCCGGTTCGCGCAGCAGCCACTGCGCGAGCTGGTCCAGCGCCATGCCGAGCAGGCCGATGACGAGGATCACCACGAGCATCTCGTCGTAGGCCAGCCGGTCGCGGGCGTTGAGGATCTCGTAGCCCAGGCCACTGCTGACCCCGAGCATCTCGGCGGGGACGAGGACCACCCACGAGATCCCCAGTGCCAGCCGCACCCCGGTCATGACGAACGGCCGGATGCTGGGCAGCACCACGGTGCGCAGCCGTTCGGCCGGGGTGGCACCGAGGGTCTCGGCGACCCGCAGGTGCAGCGGGTCCAGGGCCTTGACGCCCGCGGCCGTGTTCATGGTGATCGGCCAGACCGCGGCGGCTGCCACGAGGAAGACGACGGGGGCGTTGCCCACCCCCAGCAGCGCCACGGCCACCGGCGCCCAGGACAGCGGTGAGACCATGCGCAGGAACTGCACCACCGGGGCGCTGGTCCACCGGAAGCGGCGGTAGGAGCCGATGAGCAGCCCGAGCGGCACGCCCAGTCCCGTGGCGACGGCCAGCCCGCACAGCAGGCGCCACAGGCTCGTCAGGCCGTCCTGGAGCACGACCCCCCGCTCGGCCAGCGAGGCCACGGCACCGGGCATGCGCTCGGGCTGGAAGGAGGCGATCATGGTGTTCGCCCCGCCGGCGGCGTGGGTGAACGCCCACCACACGGCGACCGTGACCAGCACCCCGAAGGCCCCCCAGGCCGGGCCGGCCCAGCGGGACCCGGTGCGCCGGGCCGGTCGCGCCGGAGCGGACCCGGTCGGTCCGGTGCGGTTCGGTCCGGTGCGGGCGACGTCGTCGAGGTCGATGGGGGCCCCCGGGGCGTCGTGCGGGGCGGGGTGCGGGGCGGGGTGCGGCGCGCTCATGCGCTGATCTCCTCGGTCCGGGTGGTGCCGGTCAGGCCGAAGGCGGCGAGGCCGCCGACCTTCTCGATGCTGCGGGTGACGAGCGTGTCGTCGACGAGCTCGCGGTGGACCAGCGCCGGGTCCAGTCCGTCGAGGAATCCCGCCGGGGCGTCGACGACGGTCTCCTGCATGGCGCGCACGAGCTCCTCGGTGAAGCTCGCGTACGGGTACGGGCGGAAGTCCAGCCGCTCCCCGTGCCAGTCCGGGTGCTGCAGGGCCTCCCCGTGCGCGGCGGCGGAGTAGGTGAGGGCCCGCTCGATCACGGGCCGGGGCTGGGGGAGGTAGCCGGCGGCCAGCAGCGCCGCGGTCTCCGGCCGGTTCTGCCGGGCCCACGCCTGGGCCCGGACGAGGGCGTCCATGAAGCCGGCGGCGTGGGCGGGGCGGTGGCGGAGGAGCTCGCCGCGCATCATGGTCACGCAGCACGCGTGGTCGCGCCACACGTCGCCCAGGAACCGGTGGATGTGTCCCACCTGACGCGCCTCGGCGGCGGCGTTGAAGGGGTCGGCCACCACGTACCCGCCGATCACGCCGTTGTTCAGCGCGGGGAGCATGTCCGAGGGGGCCATGGGCAGCAGGGCCACCGTGCGCCCCGTGCGGGACGGGCTCTCGCGCATCACCGGGGTCAGTCCCGCGCCGCGCAGCAGCTGCTGGAGCACCACGTTGTGCACGGACCACCACGCCGGGATCGCCACGGACTCCCCGGCCAGGTCGGCGACCTCGGCCACGTCCGGGCGGACCGTGAGCGCGGAGCCGTTGGTGTGGTTCCACGCGGTGATCCGCACGTCTGCCCGCAACCCGTAGCGCATGTACAGGGCCATGGGCATCAGCAGGTGGATCGCGTCCACCTTGCCCGCCACGAACGCCTCGGACAGCGAGGACCAGCTGCGGAACAGCACGGGATCGGCCACCGGCACGGCGGCGTCCTCGTAGTACCCGTTGGCGTGGGCGACCAGCAGGGGGGAGGCGTCCGTGATCGGGAGGTACCCGATCCGCACGGGGCGCTCCGGATCGGCCGCGCCGCGGGCGTCCTGCTGGCTGCCCGCGTAGAGGGAGCCCGCACCCCAGCCCAGCCCGGTGAGGGCCGCGGCCCCCGCCCCGGCCCGCAGCAGCGTCCGCCGGCTCGGTCCACGGGTGCTCATATGACCCAGTTCCCGGAGCCGTCGTCGCTCCCGCGGTAGTGGGCGAGGATCTGCTCGGCGGTCGTGCCGTCCTGCGCCGGGACCCACTGCTGCCGGAACCCGCGCGGGCCGGCGAAGAAGCCGATCCGGTCGCCCAGGGTGATGGCCTCGTCGACGTCGTGGGTCACCAGGAAGACCGTCAGCTCGAGCTCGGTCGCGAGCCCGCGCAGCCACAGCTGCAGGTCCTTGCGCGTCGCCGGGTCCAGGGCGCTGAACGGCTCGTCGAGCAGCAGCACGTCGGGGCGCACCGCGAGCGCGCGGCCCACCGACACGCGCTGGGCCTGCCCGCCGGAGAGCTCCTGCACGGGGGTGTGCGCGAGCGGGGCCAGCCCCAGGATCCCGAGCAGGTCGTCCACGCGGGAGTCCTCGAAGCGGTCCCGGTTGCGCCGGTACCGGCCGCCCAGGGCGATGTTCTGGCGCACCGACAGCCAGGGGAACAGGCCGGGGTCCTGGAAGACGACGGCGAAGCGCTCGTCGGCGTTCCCGAACTCGATGCTGCCCCCGTCCAGGGGCTCGAGCCCGGCAATGGCCCGCAGCAGCGTCGACTTCCCGGAGCCGCTGGGGCCCAGCACCGCGAACGTCTCGCCGGTGCGCAGGGTCAGGTCCACACCGTCCAGGGCGGGGGCCGCGGCCCCCGGGTAGCTCTTGCGCAGCCCGCGGACGGTGAGCGCCGGTCGGGAACCGGGGACGGCGCGGCTCAGGGCAGGTTCTGCAGCACCCATCGCAGGTGTCCTTCCGTGGGGGACTGGACGGGCAGGAACGCGGCCTCGCGGGCCCGGCGCGCCGTGGGGGAGGACATGGCGTAGCCGCGCCCGCCCACGACCTTCCCCTCCAGCCGGGTGGCCCGGCCCGTGAGCAGCGCCGCGTCCAGCCGGAGGGAGAACAGTTCCCGGGGCTCGGCCTCCCGGGGCGTGCCGGCCAGGCGCAGCAGGTCGGCGCGCAGGCGCCGGAACTCGGTGCCTGCCTCCTCCAGCTCCGCCCGGAACACCTCCGCGACACCCTGCAGGGCCTCGTGCGCGGCGGTCAGCGCGGCGGCCGAGAGGCCGAGGCAGAACGCCGTCTGCAGCAGCAGGAACGGGCCGCGGACGGCGGCCAGGAAGGACGGGACGTCCTCGCTCAGCAGGTCCTCGCCGGGGTCGACGGCCACGTCCTCGAGGACGAGCACGCCCGAGGCCGTCGCGTTGAGCGCCATGAGGTTCTCGAGCAGCCGCACCGTCACGCCGGGTGCCGAGATCCGGGTCCGGACCACCACGCGCGTGCCGTCCTCCCGGACGGCGGGCAGCACCACGACGCCCTCCGGGTACAGGTTGGAGGCCCACGGGACGGTGCCGTTGAGGACCGGTCCCGACGCGCCGGCGCTCAGCGTCACGGGGATCTCCCCGATGCCGGCCGCGTCCTTGAAGGCCGGCGCCATCGCCGAGCAGCCGGGCACGGCCCCGGAGCGCACGTCCGCGGGGATCTCCGTCCCCGTGGCGGCGAGGTACTCGACGGTCGCCCGGTGCGCCCACAGGGAGAACGCCGTGGCGGTGCACTCGGTGGCGAGGTCGAACACGACGGCGGCCTGCGGGGCCAGCGACCCGGTCAGGCCGAGGTCCAGCAGCCCCCGGGCGCCCAGTTCGCGCAGGGTCTCCAGCGGGGAGACGGCGGCGTCGTCGACGTCGCGGGCCCGGGCCGCGGCGGTGCGGCGGACGAGGTCGTGGTCGGGGTAGTCGACGAGCGGCGCGAGCAGCGGCCGGGCCTCGGGGACCGGCCCGCCGGCCGGGGACGGGGAACGCGTGGACTGGGTCATGGTGGTCCGTTCTGCCGGGGGAGTGCGGGGCCGGTCCGCACGGTGGACGGGCCCAGGACGGGAAGCACGACACGGCGGCCCCCCGGAGCGCGGGGACCGCCGTGTTCGTCGAGTGCTGCGGCCCCTCAGACGTTGAGCTTGAACAGCCGGTCGAACGGGGTGCCCACGGCCTGGCGGGCGCGCTCCACGGACGCCTCGTCGGGGGCGTTGTAGAAGCACAGGCACTTGGCGGTGTCCTCGCGCACGTAGGTGCGCAGGAAGGAGACCTCGGGGACCTCGGCGTACTTCGGGGAGTTCGCCTTCTTGCGGGCCAGGTACTGCTCCATGGTGATCTCGGCGGGGATGTCCCACTCCACCAGGAACTGGGCGTCGCCCTTGAGCTTCTTGATGTCGTCGAGCTCGGCGCCCACGAGGCGGACGGCGTCGGGGCCGGTGACCTCCGCGGCGGCGTCCCCGGCGGCGGTGCGCACCGTCTGGGCGAGATCCTCGGCGCTGTCGGCCTCGACGATCACGAACACGCGTCCGTGGTCGGCCGTGACCTGGGACTCGATGAACTCGGCGCCCGCCGCGGAGACGGTCTCGGAGACCGTGGCGATGAGCTGGGTCACGGCGTCCTTGGACGCGGAGGCGGGAACGATCTCGAGCAGGTGGAGAGACATGCGGTTCCTTCCGAGGGGACGGGGTGGCGGCGGGTGAGCCGCTCGGGCACTCCTGCCAGGCTAGGCTCCTGTCCTCGGAAGGACCCGGAATCCGTCACACTTCGTCATATGAGCCGGTGGTGCGGGTCCTCCCCGCTCCAGGATCCTGCCGCGTGCACAATGCGCCCCGGTCCGCCCCCCGGGGCATCGTCGCCGGGTGCCGTGCCCCCGGGTCGCTAGCCTGGGGGAGTGCGCGCGGAAGAACTGAACCGGTCCGTCCAGGACTGCCTCAAGACGGTCTGGCTGGCCCAGGAGTGGTCCTCGGAGCCCGTGACCACCACCGGGCTGGCCCAGCGGCTGGGCCTGTCCCCGTCCACCGTGTCGGAGGCCGTCAAGAAGCTCACGGCCCAGGGCCTGCTGAGCCGGCCCGCCCACGGCGGGATCGCCCTCACCGGCCGCGGCCTGGACGTCGCCGTCCAGATGGTGCGGCGCCACCGGATCCTCGAGGCGTTCCTCACCGGGCACCTCGGCTACGCCTGGGACGAGGTGCACGAGGAGGCCGAGGTGCTCGAGCACGCCGTGAGCGAGAAGTTCGTCGCCCGGCTGGACGCCCTCCTGGGCCACCCGGAGCGGGACCCGCACGGCGACCCGATCCCGCGGCGGGACGGCACCGTGCCGTCCGCCCCGGCCGAGCTCCTGGCCGACGTCCCGCCGGGCACCGCCGTGGTGGTGGCCCGGGTCTCGGACGCGGACCCGGGCGTGCTGCGCCGGCTCGGGACCGCCGGCATCCGGCCCGGGACGGAGCTCGTGCTCGGCGAGCACCGGTCCCGCTCGGTCCCCGTGGTGCTGGACGGGGACGTCGTCGAGGTCGACCTCCTCGCCGCGGAGGCGGTCTGGGTGCGCTCCCGGGGGCGGCCCGGCCCGCCCCCGGGACCGGTCAGGAGATGACCCCGTCCACCAGCGCCTTGGCCTCCCGCTGGACCTGCTGCAGGTGCTCCTCCCCGAGGAACGACTCCGCGTAGATCTTGTAGACGTCCTCCGTGCCGGACGGCCGCGCCGCGAACCACGCGTTCTTCGTGGTCACCTTCAGCCCGCCGATCGCCGCGCCGTTGCCGGGGGCGTTGGTCAGCTTCGCCGTGATCTGCTCACCGGCCAGGGTGTCCGCCTCCACCTGGGCCGGGGAGAGCCGCTTCAGGGCGGCCTTCTGCTCCCGGCTCGCCGGGGCGTCGATGCGCTGGTAGACGGGGGCGCCGAAGTCCTGGGTGAGCTCGGCGTAGCGCTGGGACGGGGTCCTCCCGGTGCGGGCCGTGATCTCCGAGGCCAGCAGGGCCAGGATGATCCCGTCCTTGTCGGTGGACCACACGGAGCCGTCCCGGCGCAGGAAGGACGCGCCCGCGGACTCCTCGCCGCCGAAGCCGATCGAGCCGTCCATCAGCCCGGGCACGAACCACTTGAAGCCCACCGGCACCTCCACGAGCTCGCGGCCCAGGGAGGCCGCCACCCGGTCGATGATCGAGGAGGACACCAGCGTCTTGCCGACCCCGGCCTCGGGCGACCAGCCCGTGCGCTCGCGGAAGAGGTAGTCGATCGCCACCGCCAGGTAGTGGTTGGGGTTCATCAGGCCCGCGTCCGGGGTCACGATGCCGTGGCGGTCCGTGTCGGCGTCGTTGCCGGTGGCGATGTCGTACTTGTCGCGGCTGCCGATGAGCGAGGCCATGGCGGACGGGGAGGAGCAGTCCATCCGGATCTTCTCGTCCCAGTCGAGGGTCATGAACGCCCACTGCGGGTCCACGGACGGGTTCACCACGGTCATGTTCAGTCCGAAGCGCTGGGCGATCTCGCCCCAGTAGGCCACGGACGCCGAGCCCATGGGGTCCGCGCCGATGTGCAGGCCGGAGTCGCGGATCACGTCGAGGTCGACGACCTCCGGCAGCGTCCGCACGTACTCCTCGAGGAAGTCGTAGCCGCCGGTGGTCTCCGCGGCCCGCGCCTGTGCCAGCGGGACCCTGCGGACCCCGGCCATGCCGTTCTCGAGGAACTGGTTGGCGCGCTGGGCGATCCACTCGGTGGCGTCGGAGTCCGCGGGGCCGCCGTTGGGCGGGTTGTACTTGAAGCCGCCGTCGCCGGGCGGGTTGTGCGAGGGGGTGATGACGATGCCGTCGGCCATGCCCTCCGCCCGGCCCGTGTTGTGGGTGAGGATCGCGTGGGACAGCGCCGGGGTGGGCACGTAGCCGTCCCGGGAGTCCAGCAGCACGGTGACGTCGTTGGCGGCCAGCACCTCGAGCGCGGTGTCCTGCGCGGGCCCGGACAGGGCGTGGGTGTCCTTGCCCATGAACAGCGGGCCCGTGATCCGCTGGCCGGCGCGGTACTCCACGATGGCCTGCGTGATGGCCGCGATGTGCTGCTCGTTGAAGGAGGCCTTCACGGACGAGCCCCGGTGCCCGGACGTGCCGAAGGCCACTCGCTGGTCCGGATCGGAGGGGTCGGGCACGACGTCGGTGTAGGCGTCGAGGAGCTTGCCGAGGTCGACGAGGTCACTGGGTTGGGCGACGGTGCCCGCACGATTGGTCATGCCGCCCAACCTACCGCCAGCCTCCGCGACGCGCGGAGGCTGGCACACGATCGGGTCGCCAGGTTTCGCCGATTCCGCTCTGCGCGAGGCGCCCGCGAAGGGTCTGGAGGAATCGCGGCCGGTGGGACAGGATGAGGGCACCAGCGAGCGCACGATCCAGCGAGGAGGCCGGCAGCATGAGCGAAGCACCCGACGAGACGAACGAGGACTCGGGCAAGGGCCCGGAGGGCACCGTCCCCGACAACGAGAAGGGCATCGGGCTGACCACCGACGAGAACGCGACCGGCTTCGAGCCGGAGGAGGACCCCGAGGCGGCCACCGAGCCGGGCGACGACCCCGAGGGGGGAGACGTGGCCCTGGGCCACTCCTGAGCTGCAGGGCATCTCTGTCCCGAGGGCAGAGCGAGGCGCCGTCCGGGAGGATCCCGGGCGGCGCCGTCCCGTCCCGTCACCCGCCGGGGGGCATGCCGTCGGCGACCGCCCGGCTCGGCGGGCGGGTGCCGGCGAGGCCCTGGTCCTCGAGCTGCGCGACGACGGCGAGCAGCTGCGCCTCCGCGCTGGGACGGCCGATGAGCTGGACGCCCATGGGCACGACCGGTCCGGCGTCGACTCCCGCGGCGCGGGTCCACAGCGTCGGGACGGTCACCGCGGGCAAGCCGGCCACGTTCACGAGCGAGGTCCACGGGGTGTACTGGCACTGGCGCATGTAGTCCTGGTCCGCGCCCGCCGGGTCCTCGGGATCGTGGCCCGCCCAGTACCAGCCCAGGGGGCGCGGCGTCATGGCGAGCGCGGGCGTGAGCACCATGTCCCAGGCCCCGTAGTGGCGCACCACGTCCCGCTCGATCCGGCGGAGCGTGCTCACCGCCTGCGCGAGCTCGACGGCGGAGCGGCGCAGGGCGCGCTCGCGGAAGGCCGCCGCGAGCCCGGTCAGCCGCCGGGCCTGCTCGTGGTCGAGGGGCGCGGTGCCCATCGAGGTGGTCCAGACGTCGAAGAAGGCACCGGGGTACTCGACGTCGTAGGCGATCGAGGCCTCGCCGACCTCGTGCCCGAGCGCGCGCAGCCGGGTGATCCCCTCGTCGAGGGCGGCCCGCGCCTCGGGGGAGACCTCGATGTCGTAGACGGCGTCGAAGGGTGAGGCGGTGCTCACCCCGATCCGCAGCGGCCGCTCGCCCCAGGGCAGGTGTCCCCGGCGGGCGGCCCGCACGCCCTCGAGGAAGGAGGGCTGGGGCACGGCACCGACCGCCCGGTGCACCACGTTGCCGTGGGCCGGGCCGTGGGCGGGGGCGCAGAGCACGTCCAGCAGCAGGGCCGCGTCCTCGGCGGTGCGGGCGATGGGGCCGTTGACCACGAGCTGCGCGGCGTCCGACTGCGCGTCCGCGGTGGGCACCCGCCCGCGGTTGGGCTTGAGGCCCACCAGCCCGCACGCCGCCGCCGGGATGCGGACGGAGCCCCCGCCGTCGGAGCCCGGGGCCACCGGCAGCATGCCCGCGGCCACGGCCGCGGCCTGTCCGCCGGAGGACCCCCCGGCCCCGGCGGCGGGATCGTGCGGGTTCCGGGCGGGCGGGGCCACGAGGTTCTCGGAGTAGCAGTTGAGCCCGAACTCGGGGACCTGGGTCTTGCCCAGGCACACGGCGCCGGCGGCTCCGAGCACCGCCACGAGGTCGTCGTCCCCGGGGGCGATCGGCGCCCCGGACCCGGGGACCGTCACGGCCGCGGAGCCGTAGCCGGTGGGCATGCCCGCGACGTCGTGCAGGTCCTTCACCGCGAGCGGCAGCCCGTGCAGCGGCCCGCGCGGCGCTCCGGCGGGCAGGGCGTCGAGGATCCGGGCCCTCTCGAGGGCCGGTTCGGGCGCCACGTGCACGAACGCGCCCAGCCCCGCATCACGCTCCTCGATCCGGGCCAGGAAGAACGCCGTGGTCTCCGCGGCGCCCAGCTCCCCGCGCGCGAGCGCGTCCCGCAGCTGGACGGCGGTGAGGTCCCCGATCCCGGTCACGGCGGCTCCTGTCTCGGCCACTGCTGCCCGGGCCGGCGGCTCCGGACACGCTGTGGGGCGTGCTGCCCAGGCTAGTAGGGTGAGGGCGCCCGGACCGCGACCCGCGTTCCCCGATCCACGCAGGAGGCCCTCCGTGCCGACCGCCCATCCGCCCCGTTCCGCCGCGACCCGTGCTGCGGCGACCCGTGCTGCGGTGACCGCGGCCCTGCTCCTGGCCCTGACCGGCTGCTCCCTCTTCGACGGCGACTCCGGGTCCGGGACGGACGCGGCCGATCGTGGTGCCTCGACGCCGTCGGCCTCGCCCTCCGGCAGCGCCTCTGCCGGCGCCTCGGCCGACACCGTGGAGGAGACCTGCGCCCGGGTGCTGGAGGCTGCGCGCACGGCCCCGGAGCAGCTGCAGCAGGACCC
This sequence comes from Kocuria aegyptia, assembly GCF_039530085.1. Classification (NCBI taxonomy): domain Bacteria; kingdom Bacillati; phylum Actinomycetota; class Actinomycetes; order Micrococcales; family Micrococcaceae; genus Kocuria; species Kocuria aegyptia. The sequence goes on along the minus strand of NZ_BAAAOA010000011.1, from coordinate 2,206 downwards.
GGTGGCCCTGCTCGCCGAGGTGGAGGACATCGCCGCCACCGCCCCGACCGAGCTCTCCGGGGAGATCATCTCGGTCCGCGAGGCCATCGACGGGTTCCGGCAGGGCGAACGGTCCATGATCAGCGTGATCGGGGAGGCCAGGGCCCTGCAGGAGCGCTGCTCCGGCTGATCCCGGCGGCCCTGCCCGGCACGAGGGGCCGTTCCCCGCCGGAGACGCAGTCGCGCTCCGGCGGGGAACGGCCCCTCGTGCCGGTGTGGTGCGGGTGCTACTGTGCCGCGCGGCGGATGGCCTCGGCGAACACGCGCAGGCCGTCGCGCAGCAGGTCCTCGCCGATGACGAGCGGGGGCAGCAGGCGCACGATGTTGCCGAAGGTGCCGCAGGTCAGGATGATGACGCCCTGCTCGAGGCACTCCGCGGCGATGGCCTTGGCGGCGTCCGCGTCCGGGTCCTTGCCGCCGGGCCGCACGAACTCGAGCGCCATCATGCCGCCGCGGCCGCGGATCTCCCCGACGATGCCGGTTTCCTCGGCCACCGGGGTCAGCTCCTCGCGGATGATCTCCTCGACCCGGCGGGCACGGGCGATGAGGTCCCACTCCTCGATGGTCTGCAGCGCCCCCAGCGCGGCCGCGCAGGCCACGGGGTTGCCGCCGTAGGTGCCGCCGAGCCCGCCCGCGTGCACGGAGTCCATGATCTCGGCGCGGCCGACGACCCCGGACAGCGGCATGCCGCCGGCGACGCCCTTGGCCACGGTGATGAGGTCCGGGACGACGTCCTCGTGGTCCACGGCGAACCACTCGCCCGTGCGGCCCACGCCCGCCTGGACCTCGTCCACCACGAAGACGGCGCCGTTGTCGGTGCACCACTCGGACAGCGCCGGCAGGAAGCCCTCGGCCGGGACGATGAACCCGCCCTCGCCCTGGATGGGCTCGATGACGACGGCGGCCACGTTCTGCGCGCCCACCTGCTTCTCCACCTGGAGGAGGGCGCGGCGGGCGGCCTCGGCGCCGGTCATGCCCTCCGGGTCCCGGAAGGGATAGGAGACCGGCACCCGGTAGACCTCGCCGGCGAACGGGCCGAAGCCCTGCTTGTAGGGCTGGACCTTGGCGGTCATGGCGAGGGTCATGTTCGTGCGGCCGTGGTAGGCGTGGTCGAAGACGACGACCGCCTGCCGGCCGGTGTGCAGCCGGGAGATCTTGACGGCGTTCTCGACGGCCTCGGAGCCGGAGTTGAACAGCGCGGCCTTCTTGGGGAAGTCGCCGGGGGTGAGCTCGGCGAGCTTCTCGGCGACGGCCACGTAGCCCTCGTAGGGGGTGACCATGAAGCAGGTGTGCGTGAAGTGCTCCACGGCCTCCTTGACCCGGGCGACCACGGCCGGGGCGGAGGCGCCCACGGTGGTCACGGCGATGCCGGAGCCCAGGTCGACGAGCTGGTTGCCGTCGACGTCGAGCACGATCCCGCCGTCCACGTCCGCCGCGTAGGCGGGCACGGAGGAGGCGACGCCGGAGGCCACGGCCTCCTGCCGGCGGGCGGACAGCTCCCGCGAGCGAGGACCGGGCAGGGTGCCCTCGATGCGGCGGACCTGCTCCAGCCGGTACTGGATGTCGGGCAGGGTCTCGGTCATGGGAGACGTCCTTTCGGGAACGGGGTGCGGTCGCCGCGGGAGTGCGGCGACCGCACCGGTGGTGGAACGGTCCGTCCGGGGACGGGAAGGGGCTCAGGCGGGGGTGCCGGTGCCGGGGGTGGGGGCGGTGGCCCAGGGGTTCTCCACGCCGATGTACTGGGTGGTGGTGTACTCGGCCAGGCCCTCGGCCCCGCCCTCGCGGCCGAGCCCGGACTGCTTGACCCCGCCGAAGGGGGCCGCGGCGTTGGAGATCACTCCGACGTTGAGGCCCATCAGGCCGAACTCGATCCGGTCGCCGATGCGCAGCCCGCGGGAGATGTTCTCGGTGAACACGTAGGAGGCCAGCCCGTACTCGGTGGCATTGGCCAGCTCCACCGCCTCGTCCTCGTCCTTGAACGTCACCACCGGGGCGACGGGGCCGAAGATCTCCTCGGTCACCGCCCGCGCGTCACGGGGCACGTCGGTGAGCAGGGTGGGGGCGAAGAAGTACCCCGGGCCGTCCACACGCTTGCCGCCGACGACGACCTTCGCCCCGCGGGAGACGGCGTCGGTGACGAACTCCTCCACGGAGTCCCGGGCCTTGG
>NZ_BAAAOA010000010.1:193500-238461 GCF_039530085.1 Kocuria aegyptia | reverse complement strand
ACCAGAAGGGTCGAGCCCCCGCACCACACCGGTGCGGGGGCTCCCCGCATTCACCACCCACCCCCATCGACCCCCCGGACCGATCACGGCCGGGGGCCTTGCACGCCCAGGACCACGAGCCTCCCACCGTGTTCGCCGGCCCCGTAACAGAAGCACGACTCCGGTCCTCGGCGGACAATGCAGGCATGGACGCGAGCAACCACGGTTCCGAGACCCCGACAGTCACCGAGCAGGACGAGCAGCCGACGGCGGTGGTGACGGGGACGGTGGCCATGACCGGGCTACGGGAGTTCTTCGACCGTGCGTTCGGCGATCTGGCACAGGCCATGGCCGACGGTGCGTTCGAGCCGTCGGGGCCGCCCCTGGCCGTGTACCACGGTGTGCCGGCGGAGACGGTGCACCTCGAGGTGGGCTTCCCGGTGCGAGGGCGGGTGGATGCTCACGGCCCCGTGGTGGCCGGACGACTGCCGGCCTGCCGTGTGGTGACGTCCGTGCACCGTGGTGACTACGACGATCTGGGACGCTCCTGGCAGCATCTGGCGGAGTGGGCGGACCGCCAGGAGCTCTCCCTCGGCGACCGTATGTGGGAGGTGTACGTGACCGAGCCGAAGCCGGGGGACGACCCTGTCGACATGGTCACCGAGCTCCACTGGGCGCTCCGTCCCTGAGGTCCCACGGGGGCGGACACCCCACGACGAGGAAGGCCCCGACCGCACGGTCGGGGCCTTCCTCGTCCCGCGGAGACGTCGCCCGCAGAGCTACCGAGCGGGCCGGGCGTCCGGGAGGGCCGGCTCTTCCGGGGTGCTGCGTACGGGCTCCTCCACGGCACGCGGGCCGATCAGCCTGTCCACGACCACGGCGATGGCGCCGTCCCCGGTCACGTTCGTCGCTGTGCCGAAGGAATCGATGGCGATGTAGGTGGCGATCATGAGTGCCACCGCGGTCTCGTCGAAACCGAGCATGCCCTGGAGCAGGCCGACGGCGGCCATGATCGCACCGCCGGGGACACCCGGGGCGGCGACCATCGTGATCCCGAGCATGAGGATGAAGCCCACATAGGCCAGGTCGTCGATGGGGGTGCCGGTGATGGTCATGACGGCGGTCGAGAACAGCACGATCTTGAGGGTGGAACCCGCCAGGTGGATCGTCGCGCTCAACGGGACGACGAAGCCTGCCACGGACGGACGGACGCCGTTGACCTCCGCGCACCTCAGGGTCACCGGGATGGTCGCGGCGGAGGACGACGTGCCCAGCGCGGTGGCATACGCCGGGAGCATGTTCTTCAGCAGGACCGCCGGGTTGCGGCCCACGCAGATCCCGGCGGCCACGTACTGGGTGATGAGCAGCACGACGGACAGCGCCAGGGCGACGAGCACCACCTTCGAGAAGGTCGAGACGACCAGCAGGATCTGGCCGTTCATGGTGAGGCCCAGGAACATCCCGAAGATGTAGAGCGGCAGCAGAGGAATGATGACCAGTTCCACGATGCGCATGATGATCCGCCGCAGGTCGTCCATGCTCCGGTGCAGGGTCTCACCGGGAATGAGGGTGATGCCCACGCCCAGGCAGAAGGACAGGAGCAGTGCTGTCATGACGCCGAACACGGGTTCCATCTCGAGCGTGAAGAACCCGGAGAGGGCGGTCTCCTCGGGGTTGGCCAGGGCGTCGACGTCGCGCTCCCCGCCCAGCAGCCACGGGTATCCGGCGCGCGCGACGACGAAAGCCAGCAGTCCGGAGACAACAGTGGAGGCGTACGCGATGGCGGCCGTCACGCCCAACCACTTGCCGGCCCCTCGGCCGAGGTCTCCGATGGCGGGGGTGACGAGACCGACGATCAGCAACGGGATGAGAAAGCCCAGGAACGCACTGAAGATGCCGTTGAACGTCAGGAAGACCCGGGCGAGCGGTTCGGGGAAGAAGAATCCGCAGACGATGCCCAGGACGATGCCGAGCAGCACGCGCGCCAGCAGGTGGGACATGAGGGGTTTTATGGTCATGGGCCCATCATCCGCCGAGGCCGCAGCCGGGGACCAATCGGGACAGAGGGCCTCCGGGCCTGCTTATACAATGGGAACGATCAACGTGGCGGACCGTTCTCCGGTCACCGCCGACATCCACGAGAGCCGACCGGCACCGCGTCGGCACAGAGGAGCGGTACGTGTCCGAGTCTTTCCAGCACGGGTCCCGGGACGAGCGCCGGAACGGGAGTTCCGGCGATCGCCGGTCCGGCGGAGGAGCCGGGCGCGAGGGCGACCGGTCCGGTGCTCCGGACCGGCGCCGGTTCGACGACGGTCGGCGCGGCCCCACTCGCGACGGCGAGGCGCGCGGACGCGGCTCCGAGGGACGAGGCGCCGTCGACAGGCCCCGCAACGACCGGCAGGACGATCGCCGTGGTGGGTACGCCCCTCGGGGTGATCGTCGTGATGATCGGGCGGGTGAGCGGGGGCCGCGTCGTGAGGGCGAGGGCTACCGCGGCCGTCGTGATGACCGCCAGGCTGAGGGTCGTGGTGGGTACGCCCCTCGGGGTGATCGTCGTGATGACCGCCAGGCTGAGGGCCGTGGCGGGTACGCCCCTCGGGGTGATCGTCGTGATGACCGCCAGGCTGAGGGCCGTGGCGGGTACGGCCCGCGCGGTGATCGTCGTGATGATCGGGCGGGTGAGCGGGGGCCGCGTCGTGAGGGCGAGGGCTACCGCGGCCGTCGTGATGACCGCCAGGCGGAGGGCCGTGGCGGGTACGGCCCGCGCGGTGATCGTCGTGATGACCGCCAGGCTGAGGGCCGTGGGGGGTACGCCCCTCGGGGTGATCGTCGTGATGATCGGGCGGGTGAGCGGGGGCCGCGTCGTGAGGGCGAGGGCTACCGCGGCCGTCGTGATGACCGCCAGGCGGAGGGCCGTGGCGGGTACGGCCCGCGCGGTGACCGCCGCGACGACCGCCAGGGTGAGCGGCGTGGTGGGTACGCCCCCCGAGGCGACCACCGTGCTGGATCCGCGGACCGCAACGAGAGCTACCGGGGCCGGCGCGACGACCGGGACGACGTCTCGACCCACCGCCACCGTGCGCCCGAGGTCGACGAGGACATCACAGGTCGCGAACTCGACAAACCGACCCGTGCCCAGCTGGGAGCGCTCGAGCCGCGCAATGCCGAGGCCGTCGCTAAGCACCTGGTCATGGCAGGCCGCTACCTGCTCGACATCCCCGAGCTCGCGCTCGAGCACGCGCAGGCGGCCGGACGGCGCGGCGGTCGCATCGCCGCGGTGCGCGAGGCGACCGGTATCGCGGCGTACGAGGCCGGCGACTACGCGCTGGCGCTCAAGGAGCTGCGCACGTTCCGCCGGATGACCGGCGCCGAGGTGCACCTCCCCCTGATGGTCGACTGCGAGCGGGCTCTCGGGCGCCTGGACAAGGCCGTGGAGCTCGCGACGTCGGAGGCCGTGCAGTCGCTCGAGCCCAGCGAGAAGGTGGAACTGGCCATCGTCCTGGCCGGCATGCGACGGGACCAGGGGGACCCCCAGGGGGCGGTGGACGCCCTGACCATTCCGCAGCTCGACAAGAACCGGGGGTTCCCCTACAGCCCCCGGCTGTTCCGCGCCTACGCCGAGGCCCTGCGAGGCATCGGGAAGGACCACGAGGCACTGACGTGGGACCGGCAGGCCGTGGTGGCCGAGGCCGCCCTCGGGACGGGGCAGTTCGCGGAGCCGGAGATCGTCGACTTCGACGACGAGGAGGAGGCCGAGCAGGAGCCGGCGAACGGCGTCGTCCTCGCCGATGCCGCGGAGTCGGACCAGGAGACCGACCAGGACCGGGCGGGGGCACCGGACCCGGACCCGGTCGGAGCGGCCGTCGGGACGGACCCGGCCGTGAGCGCCACCGCTGCGCCCGGCGGTGACCTCGACGGGAGTGTGGACGACGAGGCCGATGACGTGCTCAACGACGGTGCCGAGGAGGAGCCGGACGACGAGGCGGACGACCAGGAGGATGACCTGGACCCCGACGACGACTTCGAGGGCGGCTCCGAGAACGATCTCGACCCTGACGACGACGCGGAACTCGCAGACCTCGACGGCGAGGACGTGGACGACGGCGAGAACGGCGGCCCGCAGCGTGGCTGAGCGGCTGCTCGACCGGTTCGACGCCGTCCTGAGCGATCTGGACGGCGTCGTCTACGCGGGCCCGCACGCGATCCCCGGGGCGCCGGAGGCCCTCCGCCGGATCTCCGCGGACGGCGTGCCGGTGGTGTTCGTGACCAACAACGCCTCCCGCTCCGTCGCGACGGTCGCCGAGCATCTGACGGAGCTGGGCGTGCCCACGGACCCCGAGGGCGTCGTGAGCGCCGCGCAGGCGGGAGCCGAGCTCCTGGCGCAGCGCGTCCCGGCGGGCACCGCGGTGCTCGTCACCGGTTCCCAGGCCCTGGCCGACGTCGTCGCGGACGCCGGCCTCGTCCCGGTCCGAGCCCAGTCCGACGAGCCCCGCGCCGTGATCCAGGGCTTCGACCCCGGTCTGGGCTGGGCCGAGCTGGCCGAGGCCGCGTACACGCTGGCCGACCCGGACGTGCTGTGGGTCGCGACCAACACCGACCGCACCATCCCGCAGGCCCGCGGCCTGGCTCCCGGCAACGGCACCCTGGTGGCCGCCGTGCGGGCCACGACGGCGCGACCGCCGGTCGTCGCCGGCAAGCCCGAGGCGCCCATCTTCCGCACCGCCGCGGAGCGGGCGGGCAGCACCCGTCCCGTGGTGCTGGGGGACCGGCTGGACACCGACATCCGAGGCGGCAACGCCGCGGGCTTCGCCACGATCGCGGTCCTCACCGGGGTGGACACCGTGCACACGATCCTCGCGGCGTGCCCCGAGGAGCGCCCGGACCACATCATCGGCACACTGCAGGAACTCTTCGAGCCCTACTCCGACATCGAGCTCTCCTGCTCGGCGGGCAAACACACCGCGCACTGCGGGGCGGCGGACGCCGAGACCGATGGCACCCGGTTGCGGATCCGGGGCGCCCGGGACGACCTCGACGCCTGGCGGGCCGCGTGCGCGGCCTGGTGGGCGGCGCATCCCGACGCCGACGCCCCCGTGGTCCCCGCCGACCCCGAGTGGGAGGCGGGGGAGTGAGCCGGGACGCGGAGCCACCGCGCGCAGCCGGTCACGACGGCGCTGCCCTGCGCCGCACCGGTCACGCCCGGGTGGACGCCGTGCTGGATCGTGCCGGCGAGCTGGAGGGGCTGCCCGTCGCGGAGCACCCGGGCCGCTACGAGGAGCTGCACGCGGCTCTCGTCGCCGAGCTCGACGCGGAGCCCGGCGCCGTTCCCGCTGGTCTCGTGCCGCGCCCCCGGACCGGGCAGGACGAGGCGGGACCGCGGTGAGCTCCCGTCTCGACCAGGAGCTCACCGCCCGGGCCCTGGCCCGGTCCCGCACGGTCGCCGCCCGGTGGATCGGCGAGGGACGGGTGCTCGTGAACGGCCGGCCCGCCACCAAGCCCTCCGTCCGGGTCGGCCCCGGCGACGTGCTGGAGGTCCGGCCCGTGGACGTCCCGGACTACGTCAGCCGGGCCGGGCACAAGCTGGCCGGGGCGCTCGCCGCCTTCCCGGAGATCGACGTGGCGGGCCGGCGGTGCCTCGACGCCGGCGCCTCGACGGGCGGGTTCACCGACGTGCTGCTGCGCCAGGGCGCCCGGGAGGTGGTCGCCGTCGACGTGGGCCACGAGCAGCTGGACCCCTCGCTCCGGGCGGACCCCCGCGTCCGGGTGTTCGAGGGCATGAACGTGCGCTGGATGCGCCCCAAGGACATCGGCGGCCCGGCGGAGCTGACGGTCTGCGACCTGTCCTTCATCTCGCTGACCCTGGTCCTGGAACCGCTCGCGGCGGCCACGGTGCCCGGCGGAGACCTCGTGCTCATGGTCAAACCGCAGTTCGAGGTCGGCGCCGACCGCCTCGCGCGCACCGGGGTCGTCACGAGCGAGCAGGAGCGTGCCCGGGCCGTCGATGCGGTGGCCGGCGCGGCCCGGACCCACGGGCTCGCGGTACGGGGCCGGCAGCGCAGCCCGCTGCCGGGGCAGGACGGCAACCACGAGTTCTTCCTATGGTGCCGCCGGGATCCGCCGTCCTGAGTGTCCTCGCCCTCGCGTAGGGTGGTGAGCGGTGCCCGGTCCGCGGGCACGGCGTGCGCCACGGGCCGGTCCCGGTCCTGACGACGCCCGCGTGCACCGAGCAGTCGAGAACGGGAGGATCCCGGTGAGCAGAAAGATCCTGGTCATGGCCCACATGGGCCGGCAAGAGGCCAAGGACGCCGCCCGCGACTCCTGTCTCCAGCTGCACGAAGCCGGCCTGGTGCCGGTCATCTGGCGGGACGACCTCGACGCGCTCCGGGAGGACGCGGCGCCCCTCGCCCCCGTGGAGGTCATCGAGGAGGACGTCTCCCTGCGGGAGATCGAGCTCGTCATGGTGCTCGGCGGGGACGGGTCGATCCTGCGCGCCGCCGAACTGGTGCGCAGCGTGGACACCCCGCTGCTGGGCGTGAACCTGGGTCACGTGGGCTTCCTCGCCGAGAGCGAGCGCTCCGACCTGCGCGAGTCCGTGGAGGCCATCGTGGACGGGCGCTACACGGTGGAGCAGCGCATGACGATCGACGTCACCGTGTGGCAGGACGAGACGAAGGTCCTGCACACCTGGGCGCTGAACGAGGCCTCGGTGGAGAAGGGCGACCGCGAGAAGATGGTCGAGGTGGTCATCGAGGTGGACCGCCGGCCGCTGAGCACCTTCGGCTGCGACGGGGTGGTCCTCGCCACGCCGACCGGCTCCACCGCCTACGCGTTCTCCGCGGGCGGGCCCGTGGTGTGGCCCGAGGTCGAGGCGCTGCTCATGGTGCCGCTCAGCGCCCACGCCCTGTTCTCCCGGCCCCTGGTCATCTCCCCGAACTCCATGATGGCCGTCGAGGTCCTCACCCGCACCGACGCCCGTGGCGTGCTGTGGTGCGACGGGCGCCGGACCACGGAGCTGCCGCCCGGCTCCCGGATCGAGGTGGTCCGCTCCCCGAAGGCGGTCAACCTCGCGCGGATGCACCGCACGCCCTTCTCGGAGCGGCTCGTGCGGAAGTTCGAGCTGCCCACGAGCGGCTGGCGCGGGCCGGTGCCCCCGCACGAGGCGGCCGCGGCGCGCACCACGGCCCTGCCCACCGTCCGCGGCGACCAGATCACCGAGAGCCGGAAGCAGGAGCTGCAGAAATCCACGGTGGGGCACGAGATGCCCCACGAGCCCGATGTCCCGTCACACCCGCCCGGGACGCGACCGGGGAGGCCGGCTGAATGATCGAGGAGATCCACATCCACGACCTCGGCGTCATCACCGACGCCGTGCTCCCCCTCGGGCCGGGGCTGAGCATCCTCTCCGGTGAGACGGGAGCGGGCAAGACCATGGTCGTCACGGCCCTCGGGATGCTGCTGGGCAACCGGTCCGACCCCGGCGCCGTCCGCTCCGGGGCGCCCAAGGCCGTCGCCGAGGCCGTCGTGCGGGTCCCAGCCGGACACCCGGCCGCCGCCCTCGTCGAGGACGCCGGCGGAGCGGTCGACGTCGAGGCCGTCGGGGACGCCGAGGAAGCCCTCGTCACCGTCGCTCGGACCGTGACCGCGGAGGGGCGCAGCCGCGCCCACGTCGGTGGCCGCTCCGCTCCCGTGGGCACCCTCTCCGCGGTGGGCCAGACCCTGGTGGCGGTGCACGGCCAGTCCGACCAGCTGCGGCTGAAGTCACCGGCCGCCCAGCGCCATGCCCTGGACCAGTACGCGGGGGAGGAGCTGGCCGGGCAGCTGCGCCGCTACCGACAGCTGCTCACCGAGTACCGCTCCGTGCAGCAGACCCTGCGCGAGGTCACCGAGCACGGCCGCGAGCGCGCCCTGGAGGCGCAGAGCCTGCAGGGCGCCCTCGAGGAGATCGACGCCGTGGACCCCCAGCCCGGGGAGGACGAGAGCCTCGACCAGGAGAGCCAGAAGCTGACGAACCTCGAGCAGCTGCGCGCGGCCGCCCTCACGGCCCACGCCGCCCTCAGCGGCGGGGAGTTCGCCGACGCCGACACCCCGGACGCGACCGCCCTGGTGGCGGCGGCGCACCGTGCCCTGGAGCAGGAGGCCGGCTCCGACCGCGACCTCGAGGAACTGTCCGGGCGGGTCGCCGAACTGGCCGTGCTCGTCAACGACATCGCCGCCGACCTCTCGGGCTACGCCTCGGGGCTCGACGACGAGGGTCCCGCCCGCCTGGCCGAGGTCGAGTCCCGGCGGGCCAAGCTCAAGGCCCTGACCCGCAAGTACGGCGCCACCGTGGACGAGGTCCTCGACTGGGCGGAGCGCTCCCGGGCGCGCCTGGACGAGCTCACCGACGACCCCGCGCGGGAGCAGGAGCTCCGGGCCCGCCTCGCTGAGCTGCACGCCGAGCTGAGCGAGCTCGCCGGGCAGATGACCGATCGACGCCGGGACGCGGCGCACCGGCTCTCCGAGGCCGTGAGTTCCGAGCTCACGGCGCTGGCCATGCCCAACGCCTCCCTCGTCATCGAGGTCGAGCCCACGGAGGAGTTCTCCGGCCACGGGCGGGACGAGATCTCCTTCCTGCTCAAGCCGCACGCCGCCGCCACCCCGCGGCCCCTGGGCAAGGGCGCGTCCGGCGGCGAGCTGTCCCGGCTCATGCTCGCCATCGAGGTGGTCCTCGCCGCCGTGGACCCCGTGCCCACCTTCGTCTTCGACGAGGTGGACTCGGGTGTGGGCGGCAAAGCGGCCGTGGAGATCGGCCGCCGTCTGAAGATGCTCGCCCAGCACGTCCAGGTCCTCGTGGTGACGCACCTGCCGCAGGTCGCGGCCTTCGCCGACCAGCACATCCTCGTCACCAAGAGCACGGACGCCACGGTCAGCGACGTGCGCGTGCTCGACGAGGAGGAGCGCGTGGTGGAGCTCGCCCGCATGCTCGCGGGCCACGAGGACTCCGCGGCGGCGCGCGAGCACGCCCGGGAACTGGTCCGCGGAGCGGTGCTCTGAAGTGCCTCCGCACGGTGATTCCCGGCACGCAACCGACGTCCTGAGCGGACAAGAATGATAGGGTCGAATTCCGTGGTGAATGCAAACGAAGCCGCCCACGAGGCCGGCGCACAGCAGACCGAAAACCAGCGACCGAGCAAGGTGACCCGCCAGATCTTCGTGACGGGCGGAGTGGCTTCCTCCCTCGGCAAGGGCCTGACCGCCTCGTCCCTCGGGATGCTGCTGCGGGCACGCGGGCTCTCCGTGACGATGCAGAAGCTGGATCCGTACCTCAACGTCGATCCGGGCACCATGAACCCCTTCCAGCACGGCGAGGTCTTCGTGACCGACGACGGGGCGGAGACCGACCTCGACATCGGCCACTACGAGCGGTTCCTCGACGAGAACCTCGACGCCTCGGCCAACGTGACCACCGGCCAGGTGTACTCCACGGTCATCGCCAAGGAGCGCCGGGGAGAGTACCTCGGGGACACCGTCCAGGTCATTCCCCACATCACCGACGAGCTGAAGAACCGCATGCGCCGCCGCGCGCAGGGCGACGACCAGCCGGACATCATCATCACCGAGATCGGCGGCACGGTCGGCGACATCGAGTCCCAGCCGTTCCTGGAGGCCGCGCGCCAGGTGCGCCAGGACGTCGGCCGCCGCAACGTGTTCTACCTGCACGTCTCCCTGATCCCGTACATCGGCCCCTCGGGCGAGCTGAAGACCAAGCCGACCCAGCACTCCGTGGCCGCGCTGCGCGGGCTCGGCATCCAGCCGGACGCGCTGGTGCTGCGCTCCGACCGGCAGGTCCCGGACACGATGCTGCGCAAGATCGGCAACGCCTGCGACGTCGACCACGACGCCGTGATCTCCTGCCCGGACGCCCCGAGCATCTACGACATCCCGCGCACCCTGCACTCCCAGGGCCTCGACACCTACATCCTCGACTACCTGGGGCTGGACTACCGGGACGCCGACCTGGCGCAGTGGGAACGCCTGCTCAAGGCCGTGCACGAGCCAGCCCACTTCGTCACGGTGGCCATGGTCGGCAAGTACATCGACCTGCCGGACGCCTACCTGTCGGTCTCCGAGGCCCTGCGCGCCGGCGGCTTCGCCAACGACGCCCGCGTGAAGATCAAGTGGGTGGCCTCGGACCTGTGCGAGACGCCGGAGGGCGCCCAGCGCGAGCTCGGCGACGTCGACGCGATCTGCGTCCCCGGGGGCTTCGGCATCCGGGGCATCGAGGGCAAGCTCGGCACCCTGCGCTTCGCCCGGGAGCACCGCATCCCGACCCTCGGCCTGTGCCTGGGCCTGCAGTGCATGGTCATCGAGTACGCCCGCACGGAACTCGGACTGACCGGGGCCTCCTCGACCGAGTTCGAGCCCGAGACCGGGTATCCGGTCGTGGCGACCATGGACGAGCAGAAGCAGTTCGTCCAGGGCGCCGGCGACCTCGGCGGCACCATGCGGCTCGGCCTCTACGACGCGCAGCTGCGGGCCGGGTCCGTGGTGGCCGGCGCCTACGGCGCCACCGAGGTCAAGGAGCGCCACCGCCACCGCTACGAGGTCAACAACGAGTACCGTGAGCGCCTCGAGGAGGCAGGACTCGTGATCTCCGGGACCTCCCCCGGCGGCACCCTCGTGGAGTTCGTGGAGCTGCCCGCCGACGTGCACCCCTACTACGTGGGCACCCAGGCGCACCCCGAGCTCATGTCCCGCCCGACCCGCCCGCACCCGCTGTTCGACGGGCTCGTGAAGGCGGCCCTCGAGCGCCGCGCGGCCGAGGGCCGCTGACACCCCGTCCGTCGCCGCACGGGCGTCCCGGGGCAGGCGCCGGTCCTCGCGGGGACCGGCGCCTGCGCCGTCTCCCCACCGCACCGTCTCCGTACCGCGCGCCGCTCGAGGCAGCCCCCGCCGCCCCGCGACGGGCGGCCGATCCGAAAGGGACCCCATGGACATCCGCCACCTCGCACCCGAGGAGCTCACCGACCAGCTCAGCGACCGCCGCACCGTGGCCTCCGAGACGGTCTACGAGGGTTTCATCTGGGACGTCCGGCGCGACGAGTTCGAGCTCGCCCGGGGCGAGGACCCACTCCGGCGCGACTACATCACCCACCCCGGTGCCGTGTCCGTGCTCGTGCTCAACGACCACGACGAGGTGCTGCTCATCAACCAGTACCGCCGGCCGGTCGGCATGACCATGTGGGAGATCCCCGCCGGCCTGCTCGACGTCGAGGGGGAGGACCCCGCCGCGGCGGCACAGCGAGAGCTCGCGGAGGAGGCCGACCTGTGCGCCGAGCGCTGGGACGTCCTCGTGGACTTCCACAACAGCCCCGGCTCCTCCTCGGAAGCCAACCGGATCTTCATGGCGCGCGGCCTCAGCGACGTCCCCGACCACGAGCTGCACGAGCGCGCCGGGGAGGAGGCGGAGATCCACGGGGCGTGGGTCCCGCTCGACGGCGCGGTGCGGGCGGTGCTGGAGGGCCGCCTGAACTCGCCCGCCGTGGTGATCGGGGTCCTCGCCGCCCACGCCGCCCGGTCGGAGGGCTACCGGTCCCTGCGCCCGGCCGACGCCCCGTGGCCCGGCCACCCCGGCCTCCGGTGACCGGGGTCCCGGCCGGTGCGGCGTCCGGGGCCCCGTCCGGGGCCGTCCCCGGCGACGCGCTCGAGCGGGCCCTGGAGCGCTATCTGCAGCACCTGGGCGTCGAGCGGGGCCTGGCCGCCAACACGCTCACCGCGTACCGGCGGGACCTGCGCCGCTACGCCGAGCACCTCCGGGAGCGCACGGACCCGCCCGTGACCACCCTGGAGGGCATCACCACCGGACACGTGCGCGACTTCCTCCGGGACCTGTCCGCGGGGTCGGAGGACAGCGCGCCCCTGAGCACCCGCAGCGCCGCGCGGTGCCTCGTCGCGGTGCGGGGCGCCCACCGGTTCTGGGCCCTCGAGGGCCTCACGCGCACGGACCCCGCGGCCCCCGTCCAGCCGCCCACACCCGGGATGCGCCTGCCCAAGGCCGTCCCCGTCGAGCAGGTCACCGCGCTGCTCGAGTCGACCGGCACCGAGACCCCCCAGCAGCTGCGCGACCGGGCCCTGCTCGAGGTCCTCTACTCCACCGGCGCCCGCATCTCGGAGGCGACCGGCCTCGACGTCGACGACCTGTCCCGGGCCGTGCGCCGCAGCGGGGAACCGGAGGAGGCCGGGGCCGGAATGCCTTTCGTGCGGCTGTTCGGCAAGGGCGGCAAGGAACGGATGGTCCCGCTCGGCTCCTGGGCCGTCCGGGCCGTGGACGACTGGCTCGTGCGGGGCCGGCCCGCGCTCGCGGCCGAGGGGCGGGGCACACCCGCGCTGTTCCTCAACGCCAGGGGCGGGCGGATCAGCCGCCAGACGGCGTGGACCACGGTGAAGAGCGCTGCGGAGCGGGTGGGCCTGGGGGACCGGATCACTCCGCACACGCTGCGCCACTCCTTCGCCACCCACCTCCTCGAGGGTGGCGCCGACCTCCGTGTCGTCCAGGAGCTGCTCGGCCACGCCTCGGTCAGCACCACGCAGGTGTACACCCTGGTGACCGTCGACTCCCTGCGCGAGGTCTACGCCGCCGCCCACCCCCGCGCCCGGTAGCCGGGCCCGCCGACCGCTGCCGCGTCCCGAACAGGTCACAGAGCTGCCGGTGCTATCGCGAAGACCGGTCGGCGGCCTAGCCTGGAGGCACGCCCGAGCGCACCGCTCGGTGGACGGACGGGGACGTCATGCGGCAGGTCACACGGCACACCACACAGCACACCGAGCAGCGCACGGCGCGCAGAGCCGGACGGACGGGCCGGCTGCTGCTCGTCCTGCTGTGCGCCCTGGGCCTGGTGCTCCCGGGCCTCGCCACCCCGGCGTTCGGGGCCACGGCGATCCAGGCCGAGCACCAGCGGCTCGGGGGAGCCGACGGCCGGCTCGGCAGGGCCCTGGGCCCCGAGCGGTGCGGGCTGGTCCGGGACGGCTGCTACCAGAAGTTCGAGCGCGGGACCATCCACTGGTCGCCGCGGACCGGGGCACGTCCCACGTGGGGCGCGATCCGCGCGGCGTGGGCCGCCCAGGACTACGAGCGGGGGCGGCTGGGCTATCCCGTGGGCCGTGAGGTCTGCGGTCTGCGCGACGCCGGCTGCTACCAGGCCTTCGAGGGCGGTGTCGTGGTGTGGTCGCGGCCGAGCGGGGCCCACCCCACCGTCGGCGGCATCCGGGCCGCCTGGCTGCGCCACGGCGCGGAACGCGGCGCTCTCGGCTACCCCGTCTCGTCGGAGACCTGCGCGGCCGGCGGATGCCGGCAGAGCTTCCAGCGCGGCTCCATCACCTGGGCCCGCGGCGCCGGGACCCGGGTCGCCCGGGAGATCGACCGCGCCACGTCGGTGTACGTCGTCGTCAACAAGCGCCGCCCCCTCGACCCCGCCGACCACGTGCCGCGCCCCCTCGAGTCCGTGGGCGGGCAGCTCATGCGGGCGGACGCCGCCGCGGCGTTCCGGCGGATGCAGCGGGCCGCCGCCGGGGACGGGGCGCCCCTGACGGCGGTCAGCGGGTACCGCTCCTACGCCACGCAGGCCGGCCTCTACCGACACTACGTGTCGCTCTACGGCCAGGCGCAGGCGGACCTGATCTCCGCCCGGCCGGGCCACAGCGAGCACCAGACCGGGCTGGTCATGGACATCGGCGACCCGAGCGGGGAGTGCGGTCTGCAGAGCTGCTTCGAGGGGACCCCCGCCGGGGCGTGGGCGCGCGAGCACGCCCACGAGCACGGCTTCATCGTGCGGTATCCGCGCGGCCGGACGGCGACCACCGGCTACGCCTACGAGCCGTGGCACCTGCGCTACGTCGGGGTGCACGTGGCCACCGGCATGGTCGAGCAGGACATCCCCACGCTCGAGCACTACATGGGGCTCCCCGGGGCGCCCACCTACTGAGCGCCCGGGCCGGGGGCGGGTCCGCGGACCCGCCCCCGGCACCGCGCTACAGGTGCCGCTCGTCCGGGCCGTTGTACTCGGACAGCGGGCGGATCAGGGAGTTGGAGGCCACCTGCTCCATGACGTGGGCGGTCCAGCCCGTGATCCGGGCGGCCACGAACAGCGGGGTGAACGTGGGGATGTCGAAGCCCATGAGCCAGTAGGTCGGACCGGCCGGGTAGTCCAGGTTCGGCTTGATGCCCTTGGCCTGGTCCATGGACTTCTCGAGCCCGTTGTACAGTCCCAGCAGCTCGTCCCGGCCGTAGTGGGCGACCATCGCGTCCAGGGCCGCCTTCATGGTGGGCACCCGCGAGTCCCCGTGCTTGTACACGCGGTGGCCGAAGCCCATGACCTTCTTCTTCGCCGCCAGGGCCTCGTCCATCCAGGCCCTGGCGCGGGCCTCGGCGTCCTCGGCGGACTCCTCCTTGCGGATGCCCAGTTCCACGAACGTCTCCATGACCGCCTCGTTGGCCCCGCCGTGCAGCGGTCCCTTGAGCGCGCCGATGGCGGCGGTGACCGCCGAGTGCAGGTCCGACAGGGTCGAGGTCACCACCCGGGCCGTGAACGTCGAGGCGTTGAAGGAGTGCTCGGCGTAGAGGATCATCGAGGTGTTGAACGCCTCCACGACCTGCGGGTCGGCCTCCTCGCCGAAGGCCATCCAGAGGAAGTTCGCAGAGTAGCCGAGGTCCGCCCTCGGCTCCACCACGTCCTGGCCGCGGCGGCGGCGCTGGTCGTAGCAGACGACGGCGGGCATGGCCGCGAACAGCTTCTGCGCCTTGGCCAGGTTCGCCTCCGGCGTGGAGTCCTCGGCCTGGGGGTCCTGGGCCCCCAGGACGGACACCGCGGTCCGGCAGACGTCCATGGGGTGGCACGTGGTCGGCAGGGCGTCGATGATCGCCCTCAGCTCCGGCGTGAGGGCCCGGTGCTGCCGCTCCCGGGCCGTGAACTCCGCCAGCTCCTCCTCCGTGGGCAGCTCGCCGTTCCACAGCAGCAGGGCGACCTGCTCGAAGGAGCAGGACGCGGCCAGCTCCTGCACGGGATAGCCGCGGTAGAGCAGCGAGTTGGTGTCCGGGTTGACCTTGGAGATGGCCGTGTAGTCAGCGATGACGCCGGCCAGCCCCTTGTGGACCTCGCTCTGGGTCTCGGTCATGGTGGTCTCCTTCACGTGGTCGGTGCGGTGGGTGCGGTCAGTGGTGCAGCCCGGGGACCTCGAAGTCGAACACCCCGGAGTCGAACTGGTTGTACCCGTTGTAGTCCACCAGCTCGTAGAGCCGGGCGCGAGTGAGCATGTCCGGCACGGCCGCCTCCTGGGTGCCGTCGGTCCGGATGGTGTCCAGCACGCGCTCCATGGCGCCCAGGGCGGCGCGCATCAGGGTCACCGGGTAGATGATCATGTTCACGCCCACGTCCTGGAGCTGGTCGGCGGTGAACAGCTGCGACTTCCCGAACTCGGTCATGTTCGCCAGGATCGGCACGTCCACCGCGGCCCGCATCGCCTCGAACTCGGACAGGTCGGCCATCGCCTCGGGGAAGATCGCGTCGGCGCCGGCGTCCACCAGGGCCTTCGCCCGGTCGGTGGCGGCGGCCAGGCCCTCGACGCCGCGGATGTCGGTGCGGGCCATGACGAGGAAGTTCTCGTCCCGGCGGGCCTCGGCGGCGGCGCGGACCCGTTTGACGGCCGTGTCGAGGTCCACCACGTTCTTGCCGTCCAGGTGGCCGCAGCGCTTGGGGTTGAACTGGTCCTCGATGTGGCACCCGGCCAGTCCGGCGTTCTCGAGCTCCTGGACGGTACGGGCCACGTTCATGGGCTCACCGAAGCCGGTGTCGGCGTCGACCAGGCACGGCAGGTCCGTGACCCGGGCGATCTGCCCGGCCCGCTGCGCCACCTCGGGCAGGGCGGTGAGGCCGATGTCGGGGAAGCCCAGCTCGTTGGCGAGCACGGCCCCGGAGATGTAGACGCCGTCGAAGCCCTGCTCCTGGATCAGTTTCGTGGACAGCGGGGTGTAGGCGCCCGGGAACCGGGTGGCTCGCGGGCCGGCCAGCATCTGCCGCAGGGCGGTCCGCTTGGCCTCGGGGGTGGTGGTGGAGAACAGCATGCTCAGAAGATTCCCTTCGTGCCGGTGCGCAGATCCGCGGAGGCGGTGACGTTGAGGGCGTCCAGCTCGCCGCCGGCCAGGTCCGGGAGGTTCTCGGCGGCGGCGATGAAGCGCTCCAGCTCGTCGTCGGCGACGATCCCGGCGGCGAGGGTGCGCAGCTTGGTGACGTACTGGTCGCGGGCGAACGGGCGGGCGCCGAGCGGGTGGGCGTCGGCCACGGCGATCTCCTCGACCACGGTGGAGCCGTCGGCGAGGACGATCTCGGCCCGCCCCCCGAAGGCCTTCTCGGCCGGGTCCAGGGAGTGGTAGCGGCGGGTCCACTCCGCGTCCTCGGCCGTGGTGACCTTGTGCCACAGGGCCACCGTGTCCGGCCGGCCGGCGCGCTCGGGGGCGTAGGAGCCCACGTGGTCCCAGGCCCCGTCCTGGAGCGCGACGGTGAAGATGTAGGGGATGGAGTGGTCCAGGGTCTCCCGGGTGGCGGCCGGGTCGTACTTCTGCGGGTCGTTGGCCCCGGAGCCGATCACGTAGTGGGTGTGGTGGGAGGTGTGCAGCACGATGCGCTCGATCCGGGCGGGGTCGGCGAGCTCGGGCCGTTCGCGGTGCAGCTTGCGGGCCAGGTCGATCCAGGCCTGCGCCTGGTACTCGGCCGAGTGCTCCTTGGTGTAGGTGTCCAGGATCGCGGCCTTGACCTCTCCCGGAGCGGGCAGCGGCACCTCGTAGGCGGCGCCGGGGCCGTCCAGCAGCCAGGCGATGACCCCGTCCTCGCCCTCGTAGATGGGGGTGGGGGAGGTCTGCCCGCGCATCGCCCGGTCGACGGCCTCCACGGCCATCTTCCCGGCGAAGGCCGGGGCGTGGGCCTTCCAGGTGGAGATCTCACCCTTGCGGGACTGGCGGGTCGCGGTGGTGGTGTGCAGGCCCTGGCCGATCGCGTGGAAGATCGTCTCGACGTCCAGGCCCAGCAGGGTGCCGATGCCGGCGGCGGCGGACGGGCCGAGGTGGGCGACGTGGTCGATCTTGTGGGCGTGCAGGCAGATGGCCTTCACGAGGTCCACCTGCAGCTCGTAGCCGGTCGCGATCCCGCGCACCAGGTCGTGGCCGGACGCGCCGACGTGCTGGGCCACGGCGAGGATCGGCGGGATGTTGTCCCCGGGGTGGGAGTAGTCGGCGGCCAGGAACGTGTCGTGGTAGTCGAGCTCGCGCACGGCCACGCCGTTGGCCCAGGCCGCCCACTCCGGGGAGACCTTGTGCCGGTCCGCGGGCACCCCGTAGAGGGCGGAGCCGGTCCCGTGCGGTCCCGGCGCGTGGGCCAGCGCCTGGTCCCGGGCGGAGACGATCGGGTCCCGGTCGAGCGAGGCGATCGCCACCGAGGCGTTGTCCAGGACCCGGTTGATCACCATCTCGGTCACCTCCGGGGTGACCTCGACCGGGTCCGCGGCGACCTCGGCCATCTTCCAGGCCAGCTGCTCCTCGCGGGGCAGGTTGTCCTTGGACGGGTGGACGCGCACGGAATGGAGAACGGTCATGGGATTTCCTCTCGTGTGGACGGGCGACCGCCGGCAGCGGTCGAAGCGGGGCCTCGCTCAGCCGGCGGCCTCGAGCGGGGGTGCGGGCTGGACCCACTCCCGGACAGGGGTGGTCAGGACGGCCTGCAGCGAGTTGGCCAGGTGCACGCGCGTCGCGGCCTCGGCGATCTCCTCGGAGCCGTCCGCGATGGCGCGGGCGATCTGGGCGTGCTCGGCGGCGGCGCGCGCCAGCCGGTCGGGGTTGGTGCGGGAGAGCTTGCGCACCCGCGCCAGGTGCAGGCGCAGCGAGCGCTGGGCCGCGGTGAGGTAGGGGTTGGCCGTGGCCTCGTCGATGGCGCGGTCCATGCGCTCCACGAGGTCGTAGTACCCGGCCCGGTCCGTGCCCGGGCCGTGGAGCTGGGCCACGACCGCCTCGAGCTCGGCGGCCAGTCCCTGGAACGCGACGGGGTCGCGGCGCCGGGCGGCGAGCCGGGCCGCCCGGCAGTCCAGGGCCTCCCGCAGCTCGAACAGGGCGCGGACGTCCTCGAGGGAGACCTGGGAGACGACGACACCGCGGCCCCGGTGCGCCTCCGCGAGGCCGTCGGCGGTGAGCCGGCTGAGGGCCTCGCGGATCGGCGTGCGGGAGATGCCGAAGCGCTCCGACTGCTCGACCTCGCCGAGCACCTGTCCCGGGAGCAGCCGCCACTCGACGATGTCCTCCCGCAGCGCCTCGTAGGCGCGGTCGCTGGCTCGCACGGCTCCCTCCTCGCTGTAGCCGACCGCGCCGGGGAGTGCGACGCGGGCCCTGGGTGACAGGCATCACAATACAGGGACATTGTATACACAGTTCCCGGCGAATGACGAGGGATTTGGTCGCTCCGGGGTCGGTTGTGTGTCTGTGTATACACACTTCTTGTCGCGTGTGACCTGCGCCACTAGGGTGTCCGGCAGGACCGCAACCCCGGGAGGGATCCATGAGCACCGACCACCGAACACCGCCGCAGGCCGAGGGATACGCAGAGGTCTACCGCCGCAGCGTGCAGGACCCGGAGGGGTTCTGGCTCGAGGCCGCCCGTGCCGTGGACTGGGTGCGCGAGCCCACCACCGCCCTCGACGCCGCCGCCGCCCCGCTCTACCGGTGGTTCCCGGACGGCGAGCTCAACACCTCCTACAACGCCCTCGACCGGCACGTGGAGGCCGGCCACGGCGAGCGCACCGCACTGGTCTACGACTCCGCGGTGCTGGGGGTCCAGGAGCGCTTCAGCTACGCGCGGCTGCGGGACGACGTCGCCCTGTTCGCCGGGGCGCTCGCGGCCCGTGGAGTGGGCAAGGGCGACCGGGTGCTCGTCTACCTCCCGATGATCCCGCAGGCCGTCGTGGCGATGCTGGCCTGCGCCCGGCTGGGCGCCGTGCACTCCGTGGTCTTCGGTGGGTTCGCCCCGAAGGAGCTCGCCTCCCGCATCGACGACTCCCGGCCGATCGTGGTGGTGACCACGACCGGTGGCGTGGAGCCGAGGCGGCGGGTCGAGTACATCCCGGCGATCGAGGAGGCCCTGCGGATGGCCGAGCACGCCCCCGGGACGGTGCTGGTGCACGAGCGCCCGGGGTTCGAGACCACCGTCGAGGACGCCCGGAGCCGGGCCGGGACCGGCGGGCAGCCCGTGGTCGAGTGGCTCGACTGGGCGGGTGCCGTCGCGGGCGCCGAGCCCGCACCGCCCGTGCCGGTCGCGGCCACCGATCCGCTCTACGTCCTGTACACGTCCGGGACCACCGGGGCCCCCAAGGGCGTGGTCCGCGACAACGGCGGGCACGCCGTGGCCCTGACGTGGTCCATGCGCCACATCTACGACGTCGGACCCGGCGAGGTGATGTGGACGGCGTCCGACGTCGGCTGGGTCGTCGGCCACTCCTACATCGTCTACGGTCCGCTCCTGGCCGGCGCCACGACCGTGCTCTACGAGGGCAAGCCCGTGGGCACCCCGGACGCCGGGGCGTTCTGGCGGCGCGTCGAGGACCACGGCGTGAAGGTGCTGTTCACCGCCCCCACGGCCCTGCGGGCCATCCGGCGGGCGGACCCCGAGGGCGAGCTGGTGCGCCGGCACGACATGGGTTCCCTGCAGACCCTCTTCGTGGCGGGGGAGCGCCTCGACCCCGAGACGTACCACTGGGCCTCCCGGGTGCTGGGCGTCCCGGTCGTCGACCACTGGTGGCAGACGGAGACGGGCTGGGCCATCTGCGCCAATCCCTTCGGGATCGAGCGGCTGCCCCTCAAGGCCGGCTCGCCGTCCGTGCCGGTGCCGGGCTACCGGGTGGAGGTCCTGGACCCGCTGGGCCGGCCGGTGGGGACCGGCGAGGAGGGCAACATCGCCCTGCGCCTCCCGCTGCCGCCGGGCACGCTGTCCACGCTGTGGGGCGACGACCGGCGGTTCGTGGACTCCTACCTCAGCGCGTTCCCCGGCTACTACGCCACGGGCGACTCCGGTCACGTGGACGAGGACGGCTACGTCTACGTCATGGGGCGCACCGACGACGTCATCAACGTCTCCGGACACCGCCTGTCCACCGGGGCGATGGAGCAGGTCCTGGCCTCCCACCCGGCGGTGGCCGAGTGCGCCGTGATCGGGGTGGGGGATCCGCTCAAGGGCCAGCGGCCGTCCGGGTACGTGGTGCTCAAGACCGGCGCCGACGTGCCGCCCGAGCGGCTCCGGGAGGAGCTCGTGGCGCTGGTGCGCCGGCAGATCGGGGCGGTGGCGGACTTCAAGGACGTGACCGTGGTGGAGGGGCTGCCCAAGACCCGTTCCGGGAAGATCCTGCGCAAGACCATGCGGCAGATGGCCGACGGCGAGGACTACGCCGTGCCCTCGACGATCGAGGACGCCTCCGTGCTGGAGGCCCTCGAGGAGGTGCTGCGCCCGCGCGGCGGACGGTGACGCGTCGACGCACGGCAACGAACCCGTGGCGTTCCCCCGGGGCGGCCGCCATCGCCGCAGCCCTCCCGGACAGGGACGGCGTGGGCCGGGCCCGGTCCTGCCGGAACGGGCCGTGCCCTCGGGGAGGAGCGGAGACGGGCGCCGCCCAGGACCACGAGTCGCCGGGCGAGCCGTCCGGGACACTCCGCCCGTGCGCGCGCCGGGTCAGCGGCCGGGGGAGACGTCCTGCCCGGCCCAGCCGTACTCGAGCTCGGGACGTCCGGGCGTGCCGTGGCGCGGGCGGCGCTGCACGAGGCCGCGGCCTGCCAGGTGCTCGAGGTAGCGCCGCGCCGTGACCCGGGACAGCGGGCTGCGCTCGGCGACCTCTCCGGCCGACAGCCACTCCCCGCCCCGCATCAGCGCGGTGACGGACTCCAGGGTCGAGGCGGACAGGCCCTTGGGCGCGTCCGGGCGGGTGGGTGCGCCGAGGGCCGCGAACGCACGGTCGACCTCGGCCTGCCCCATCGTCCCCGCCGCCCCGAGGGCGGAGCGGTAGCGCCGGTAGGCCTCGAGCTTCTCCTCGAACACGGCGTAGGTGAAGGGTTTGATGAGGTAGCCGACCACGCCGAGGGTGCTCGCCGCCCGGACGGTCGCCACGTCCCGGTGCGCCGTGATCACCAGCAGGTCCACCGTCTCGCCGCGGGCGCGCAGGGTCCGGGCCACGTCGAGACCGGACATGTCCGGCAGGCTAACGTCCAGCAGCACGAGGTCCACGGGACGGCCCGCCCGCCGGGCGGCCTGCACGGCCTGCACGGCTGTTCGCCCGGACACGGCGGTGGCGGCCGCCTCGAAGCCCGGCGAGCGGTCGACGTACTGGGCGTGGGCTGCGGCGGTGAGCGGCTCGTCGTCGACGACCAGGACACGGACCGGGGCGCTCACGGCGCCCGCCCCGCCGCGGCATCGCGGGCCACCGGGACGGTCACCGTGAACACGGCCCCGCCGTCGTTGCGGTGCTCGATCCGGGCGCCCCACCGCTCCACGACCTCCCGCACGAGGTGCAGGCCCACGCCACGGCCCTCCGGGCCCGCCGGCTTCGTGGTGACGCCGAGCTCGAACACCTCCCGGGCGAGGTCCTCGGGGATCCCCATCCCGGTGTCGGCGACGGTGATCACGACCGTGTCCCGGGCCGGACCGGTGCCCTCGGGGGCTCCGGCGATCTCGACCTCGACGACCGGGCGCACCCGGGCGGCGTTGGCCGCGGCGGCCTCGACGGCGTTGTCCACGAGGTTGCCGACGAGGGTCACGAGGTCGGCGGGGGAGACGGGGATGCGGGGAGCGCCCGGGTCCACGACGACCTCCAGCTCCACGCCGCGCTCGTGGGCCGCGGCGGTCTTGCCGACCAGCAGGGCCGCGAGGAAGGGGTCGTCCAGGTGGGCGAGGAGGTCCTCGGAGAGTACCTGGGTGCGGGCCATGTCGGCGGAGGCGAAGCCGAGGGCCTCCTCGTCGCGGCCGAGCTCCAGCAGCGAGACGACCGTGTGCATCCGGTTGGCGTGCTCGTGGGTCTGGGCCCGCAGCGCCCCGGCCAGCGCGGCGGTGGCGCGCAGCTGGCCCGAGAGCCGGGAGATCTCGGTGTGGTCCCGCAGGATCACGATCGTGCCGCGCCCGGCGAGCGCCCCGCGGGCCGGGTGGGCCGAGACGATGAGCGTGCGCTCCCCGACCACGAACCACTGCTCCTGCACCGGTGCCCCCGAGCGCAGGACGGCGGCCAGCGCGCCCGGCAGGTCCAGGTCCTCGACCGGGAGGGGATCGTGCCGGGCCGGGCCCGGGGCCGCCGGGGACCGGACGCCGAGCAGCTCACGGGCCCGGGCGTTGAGCACCTGCACCGCACCGGCCGTGTCCACGAGCAGGAGGCCCTCGGTGGCCTCGTTGAGCACGGCGTCGTGCAGCGAGTGCACCTGGGCGAGCTCCTCCGGTCCCCAGCCGTGCGTGACCCGCCCCAGGTACCGGGCCCCGAGCGCTGCGACCGCCGCCGAGGCGGCGAGCAGCAGCAGCCCTACGAGGAGCACCGCCGGCAGCTGGGCGAGCGCCTGTTGCGAGACGGCCTCGAGGAGGACGCCGGTGGCCACGAGCGCCACGACCCTTCCGTCCGCGTCCCGGACCGGGGCGATCGTGCGCACGGAGGGGCCGAGGTTGCCGCGTTCGGTGCTCGTCCAGGTCCGACCGGCGAGCGCGTGCGAGCGGTCCCCGCGGTAGGCCTCGCCGACGGACGAGGGCAGGGGGTGCGTCCAGCGCGTTCCGTCCGGGGCCATGATCGTGACGAAGTCGAGGTCCGTGTCCGCGAGCAGCCGGTCCGTGAGCGGCTGCAGGACCGCGTGCGGGTCCGGGCCGGTCACCGCCTCGAGCACGTAGGGGTCGTCCGCGAGGGCCGTGGCGAGGACCCGGGTCACCGCCTCGGCGCGGTCCACGACCGCGCCGCGCTCGTGGGCGAACAGGACCAGGGAGACGGCGAGGGTGACGAGGGCGACGACGGCCAGCTGCATCAGGAGGAAGCGCCGGGCCAGGGACATGTCCGCTCCTTGTCGCTCCGGTCGGTGCCTCCCGCGGTTGTGGTGGGCGTCACGACCATTATGACCACAACACGACAGGTCGGCGGGCGGCGGTGAGACTCGTCACATCGGCCCGATCCAGGGCCCGCGCTCCACCCGTCCGCTCCACCCATCCGAACCGGAGGACAAGCATGGCCACCGTCGACCCGCAGCCGCCCGCCCCGCAGCAGAAGAAGGACAGGACGCACTACCTGTACGTCTTCGTGATCGTCGCCGTCGTCGCCGGCGCCGTCCTGGGCCTCGTGGCCCCCGAGTTCGCCCGGACGCTCAAGCCCGTCGGCACCGCGTTCATCGCCCTCATCAAGATGATGATCGCCCCCATCATCTTCTGCACGATCGTCCTCGGCGTCGGCTCCATCGCCAGGGCGGCGACCGTCGGCAAGGTCGGCGGCCTGGCCCTGGCCTACTTCATGGCGATGTCCACCATGGCGCTGGGCATCGGCCTGGTGGTCGGCAACCTCATCCATCCCGGCGAGGGCCTGAACATCCAGGGCTCGGAGTACGAGATCACGGATGCGGGCCACGGTGACGGCGAGGGCGGGACGATCGGCTTCCTGCTCGGCATCATCCCCACGTCCCTGCTCTCCTCGCTGACGGAGGGCAACATCCTGCAGACCCTGTTCGTGGCGCTGATCGTGGGCTTCGCCCTGCAGCAGATGGGCCCGGCCGGCCGGCCCGTGCTCCGGGCCGTGGGCCACGTCCAGGCCCTGGTCTTCCGGATCCTCATCATGGTCATGTGGGCCGCCCCCATCGGCGCGTTCGGCGCGATCGCCGGCGTGGTCGGCGAGACCGGCGTCCAGGCCATCGTCTCGATGGCCACCCTGATGATCGCCTTCTACCTCACCTGCGTCCTGTTCATCGTGGTGGTCCTGGGCGGGCTCCTCAAGGCCGTCACGGGGATCAACATCTTCCGGCTCATGAGGTACCTCGGCCGCGAGTACCTGCTGATCTTCTCCACCTCATCCTCCGAGGCGGCCCTGCCCCGGCTCATCGCCAAGATGGAGCACGTGGGCGTCTCCAGGCCGGTGGTCGGCGTCACGGTCCCGACCGGCTACTCGTTCAACCTGGACGGCACCGCCATCTACCTGACCATGGCCGCCCTGTTCGTGGCCTCCGCGATGGGCAGCCCGCTGGCCATCGGCGAGCAGATCTCGCTGCTGGTGTTCATGATCATTGCCTCGAAGGGCGCCGCCGGGGTCACCGGCGCCGGCCTGGCCACCCTCGCCGGCGGCCTGCAGTCCCACCGCCCCGACCTGGTCGACGGGGTCGGCATCATCGTCGGCATCGACCGCTTCATGTCCGAGGCACGCGCCCTGACCAACTTCACGGGCAACGCCGTGGCTACCCTGCTGATCGGCAAGTGGACCCGCGAGATCGACCTCGTCCAGGTCGAGCGCGTGCTCTCCGGGCGGGACCGGTTCGACGAGTCCACCATGGCGGCGCACTCGCACGGCACCGCCGAGGACCGGCCCGCTGCCGAGCCCGCCACCGGGGCCCGCACGGAGGAGTCCGTCGCGAAGAAGGTGGAGGTCGCGGCCGGAACGCGCTGAACCGCGCCCGCGCAGCTGCCCGCGCCCGGCCCGTGCCCGCCGCGCTCCTCCGGGGCGCGGCGGGCACGGGCCGCGGTCGTCCGCCGGCTCCACCGCTGCCCCGGAATTCGGGGCGGCCCGGCGGCGGCGGTACCCTGGTAGCTGATCGAGTCCAGGAGAACCCCAGGTCGGCCCGTCCGGCCCGGGCCGCCCCGTGCCCGGGGCCGGCCGGCCCGAGCGCGACCACGAACGAAAGAGCGGTGCCACGAGTGAGCCAGCAGAGCGACGAGAGGAACCCCGGCACGGGCGAGGCCGGGACGGGAACCGTCGGCCTGACCGGCCGTCCCGCGCGCGACTTCCCCGAGCCGCCCGAGCTCTCCACCCACGGTCCCGCCCGGATCATCGCGATGGTCAACCAGAAGGGCGGGGTTGGCAAGACCACCTCGACCATCAACCTGGGCGCAGCACTCGCCGAGCTGGGCCGGAAGGTCCTGCTCGTCGACTTCGACCCGCAGGGCGCCCTCTCCGCCGGTCTCGGCGCCAACCCCCACGAACTGGAGCTGACGGTCTACAACGTCATGATGGACCGCTCCGTGGACGTCTGGGACGTGGTCCAGGAGACCGACGTCGAGGGCGTCGACCTGCTCCCCGCCAACATCGACCTCTCCGCGGCCGAGGTGCAGCTGGTCACCGAGGTGGCCCGGGAGCAGGTGCTGGCCAGCGCGCTGCGCAAGCTCGAGGAGCACTACGACGTCATCATCATCGACTGCCAGCCCTCACTGGGGCTGCTGACGGTCAATGCGCTGACCGCCGCGCACGGGGTGGTGATCCCGCTCATCGCCGAGTTCTTCGCCCTGCGCGCCGTGGCGCTGCTCGTGGACTCCATCGAGAAGGTCCAGGACCGGCTCAACCCCCGCCTGCAGATCGACGGCGTGCTCGCCACGATGTTCGACTCCCGCACCCTGCACTCCCGCGAGGTCATGGCCCGGATCGTGGACGCGTTCGGGGACAAGGTCTTCGACACCGTCATCAAGCGCACCGTGAAGTTCCCGGACGCCACGGTGGCCGCCGAGCCCATCCTCTCCTTCGCCACGGCCCACCAGGGCGCCGAGTCCTACCGCCAGCTGGCGCGGGAGCTCATCTCGCGCGGCGGCGCACCCTGATGCACCCCGGGGAGCCGCCGGTCCCCGACGGGCCCGGCGGCTTCGCGGTGCAGCTGGAGGACTTCGCGGGGCCCTTCGAGGTCCTGCTCTCCCTGATCGCCCAGCACGAACTGGACATCACCAGGATCGCGCTGGCCACCGTCACGGACGAGTTCCTCCAGTACGTGCGCGCCCTGCACGAGCACGGCTCGGCCCGCGCGCTCGACGAGGCCAGCGAGTTCCTCGTGGTCGCCGCGACCCTCCTGGACCTCAAGGCCGCCCGGCTGCTGCCGCGCGGGGAGGTCGAGGACGAGGAGGACGTTGCCCTGCTCGAGGCGCGGGACCTGCTCTTCGCGCGCCTGCTGCAGTACAAGGCGTTCAAGGAGGTGGCCGTCCTGCTCGACGAGCGGATGCGGGCCGAGTCCACCCGGCTGCCCCGGTCGGTGCCGCTGGACCCGGAGGTGGCGGCCGTGCTGCCCGAGCTCGACTGGCGGACCACGCCCGAGCAGTTCGCCGAGATCGCCCGCGCCGTCTTCGTGCCCCGCCCCGGCGCGCCCGCGGAGGTCGGCGTGGACCACCTGCACGGTGCCGCCGTCTCGGTCCGGGACGAGGCCGAGATCCTCGCCGCGCTGCTCGAGGACGGCGCCCCGCGCTCCTTCCGCGCACTCGTGGCGGACGCCGGGTCAACCCTGGCGGTGGTGGTGCGGTTCCTGGCGCTGCTCGAGATGTACCGTGACGCGGTGCTCGAGCTCGCCCAGGAGCACCCGCTGGGCGAGCTGACCGTCCGCTGGACCGGGGCCGGCACCGGGTGGACCGCCGACCGGCTGTCCGAGGACGCCGCGGGCCCCGAGGACGGGGCCCCGGACCGGGTGCCCGCCGTCTCGGGAGCGTCCGCATGAGCGCCGCGACCGAGGGCGGACCGGACCTCGAGGCGCTGCCCGGCGGCGTGCGGGCCGCCGTCGAGGCGATCCTGATGGTCGCCGACGAGCCCGTCAGCGAGTACGAGATCGCCGCCGCCCTGGTGGTCCCGGTGGCCTCCGTGCAACGGGTCCTCGACCGGCTCCGCGCGGAGTACGACGGCGTCGCCGCGGATCCGGGGTATGATGGGACGCTGGCGCCGCGCGGGTTCGAGCTGCGCAGCACCGGTGCCGGCTGGCGGATCCACTCGCGCAGCGAGTTCGCCCCCGTGGTCTCCGCGTTCGTCGCGGAGGGACAGACCGCCCGGTTGTCGCAGGCGGCCCTGGAGACCCTGGCCGTCGTGGCCTACCGCCAGCCCGTGAGCCGGGGACGCATCTCCGCGATCCGCGGGGTCAACGTCGACGGCGTCGTGCGCACGCTCGTGCAGCGAGGCCTGATCCGCGAGCTCGAGCGGGACGGCGAGTCCGGCGCCGTGCTCTACGGCACCACCACGTTCTTCCTGGAGAAGATGGGCATCGGCTCGCTCGACGAGCTCCCCGACATCGCCCCTCATCTGCCGGGCATCGACCAGATCGACCACTACGAGGACTGAGACACCACCATGGCCACTTCACGTTCATCATCGGGCCGCCCCGGACCCGGCGGCCGCCGCGCCCCCGGTTCCCAGGGCGGCCAGAAGCCCCGCACCGGCCAGGGCGGCACGTCGTTCCAGGGTGGGAAGGGCGCTCCCGCCCGCGGTCCCGCCAAGGCCGGGACCGCGAAGTCCGGCGGCAAGGGCGGGACCTCCAAGGGCGGCGCCAAGGGCGGCGCCTCGACTGGCGCCGGTCAGGACCGCGGGCCCCGCCCGTTCGCGTCCTCCGAGAAGAGCGCCCGGCGGATGCCCGCCACCCCGTACCGCCCGCCGCACCGGAAGCGGCGGCCCAAGAACCCGCCCGTGGACCGGCTCGACCAGCACGACCCGGACGGGGTGCGGCTGCAGAAGCTCATGGCCCAGGCCGGCGTGGCCTCGCGGCGGGTCTGCGAGGAGATGATCGAGGCCGGCCGCGTGCAGGTGAACGGCGAGACCATCACCGAGCTCGGCATCCGGGTGGACCCGGACACCGTCGAGATCCACGTGGACGGCGTGCGCGTGCAGCTCGACGAGAACCTGGTCTACTACGCCTTCAACAAGCCCGAGGGCGTGCTCTCCACCATGGAGGACCCCGAGGGCCGGCCGTGCGTGTCCGACTACCTGAACCAGCAGAAGAACGAGCGCGTCTTCCACGTGGGCCGCCTCGACGTCGAGACCGAGGGCCTGCTGCTGCTGACCAACGACGGCGAGCTGACCAACCGGCTCACCCACCCCTCCTACGAGGTCCCCAAGACCTACCTCGTGCAGGTGCGCGGGCCCATGGAGAAGGGCATCGGCGCGGCCATGAAGGCCGGCATCGAGCTCGAGGACGGCATCGCCTCCGTCGACTCCTTCCGGCTCGTGGACTCCACCCCCGGCCACCTGCTCGTGGAGGTCGTCCTGCACTCCGGGCGCAACCGCATCGTGCGCCGGCTCTTCGACGCCGTGGGCCACCCCGTCGAGAAGCTCGTGCGCACCGAGGTCGGTCCCATCCGGATCGGGGACCAGCGCCAGGGCACCGTCCGCCGGCTCTCCAGGACCGAGGTCGGGCACCTCCTCGCCTCGGTGGGCATGTAGGGAGCGCCCATGACGCAGACCTCCTCCGCACCGCCGGCCCCCGCGGCGACCTCCGGGCCGGTGCTCGTGGTCGGCGCCGGCCTGCTGGGCGCCAGCATCGGGCTGGGCCTGCGCCACCTCGGCGTGGACGTCTGGCTGCAGGACGCCTCGCCCACCGCCGAGGCCGTGGCCCAGGACATCGGCGCCGGCCGCTCCTGCCGTGCGGCGGGGGAGGACCGGATCCCGGAGCCGGCCCTCGTCGTCGTCGCCACCCCGCCGGACGTCACGGCGCAGACCGTGGTCGAGGCGCTGGGACGCCACCCCGAGGCGGTCGTCCTCGACATCGCCTCCGTCAAGGAGGCCGTGCTCGACGACGTGCGCGCCCTGGGCGGCGACCTCACCCGGTACGTGGGCACCCACCCCATGGCCGGACGCGAGCGCTCCGGCCCCGTGGCCGCCCGCGGCGAGCTGTTCACGTCCATGCCCTGGGTCGTGTGCGACTCCGGGCGCTCCGCGCCCGCGGCGCTCGCCGCGGCGAAGAACCTGGCCGTGGACCTCGGGGCGACCGTCACGTTCATGGACGCCCGCGAGCACGACGCGACCGTGGCGCTGATCTCCCACCTGCCGCAGGTGATGTCCTCCCTGCTGGCCTCCCGGCTGCAGGACACCCCGCTGCACCACCTCTCCCTCGCCGGCCAGGGGCTGCGGGACACCACGCGCATCGCCGCCTCCGACCCCGGCCTGTGGGTGCAGATCCTCTCGGCGAACGCCGCCCCGGTGGTCGCGTCCCTGCACGGGGTGCGCCAGGACCTCGACCGGCTCATCGCCACCCTCGAAGCCCCGCAGGCCCCGGGCGCACGGCTGGACATCGCCCAGCTCATGGCGGAGGGCAACGCCGGCCGGGCCCGCATCCCGGGCAAGCACGGCGGCGCGCCCCGCGCGTTCGCGACCCTCACCGTGCTCGTGGGGGACGTCCCCGGGCAGATCGCCCGCCTGCTCACCGAGATCGGGGAGATCGGCGTCAACCTCGAGGACCTGCGCCTCGAGCACTCCCCGGGCCAGCCCGTGGGCCTCGTCGAGGTCTCCGTGCTGCCCAACCGCCGCAAGGAACTCGTCGAGGCGCTCCAGGAGCGCGGATGGAAGGTCGTGCAGTGAACACCGGAACGAACACCGCCCGCGGCGCAGCACCCGGGACCGAGGCGCCGGCGGCCGCCGGACGGCAGCTGGTCGTCGCCATCGACGGGCCCTCCGGCTCCGGCAAGTCCAGCGTGTCCAGGGAGGTGGCCCGCCGCTTCGGCCTCGCCTACCTGGACACGGGCGCGATGTACCGCGCCCTCACCTGGTGGTGCCTCGACCGCGGGGTGGACCTCTCCGACGGCGACGCCGTGGTCGAGGCCGCCCGTGCCCTCCCGCTGGCCCAGGGCACCGACCCCGACCGGGAGCTGGTTTTCGTGGGCGGCGCCGACGTGGGCGCCGAGATCCGGGGCGCCCGGGTGACGGAGGCCGTCAGCGCCGTGGCCACCAATCCGGCGGCGCGGGCGGTGCTGGTGGCCCGCCAGCAGGAGCTCATCGCCGACAGCGGCCGGCGGATCGTCGCCGAGGGCCGGGACACCACCACCGTGGTGGCCCCTGACGCCGACGCCCGGATCCTGCTCACCGCCGACGAACGGGCGCGGATGGCCCGACGCGGCCTGCAGAACGGCGGCGTCGAGGACGCCGAGCAGCTGCGGGCGCGGGTCGTGGGCCGGGACGCGAAGGACGCCACGGTCGTGAACTTCACCGAGGCCGCCGACGGCGTGGTGACGATCGACTCCTCCGAGCTCACCGTGGAGCAGACGGTCCAGGCCGTCATCGACGTCGTCGTCCGCGCCGCGGGCCGCTCCGCCTAGACCCCCGCTTCCCCGACTTTTCCGCACCCCGACCGGCCGCACCCGGCCCAGCGAAGGACAGCCATGACCGGCAACCCCGAGAACCCCGCGCACGACACCGCCCACGACCCCTACGAGGCCGAGATCCTCGGCGGCACCACGGACGACGTCGCACAGCGGCTCGCGGCCATCGACGACGACGAGGCCGAGCAGCGCGCGCAGGCGCTGCGGGCCGGGCTCGAGGACTACGAGCTCGACGAGGAGGACGCCGCGCTGCTCGCCGAGTGGGCGGAGGACGGCGACCAGGCCCCGGAGCGCCGGCCCGCCCCGGTGCTCGCCATCGTGGGCCGCCCGAACGTCGGCAAGTCGACCCTCGTCAACCGCATCCTCGGCCGGCGCGAGGCCGTCGTGGAGGACACCCCCGGCGTGACCCGCGACCGCGTCTCCTACCGGGCCACCTGGAACGGGCGCAACTTCACCCTCGTGGACACCGGCGGGTGGGAGTACGACGCCAAGGGCATCAACGCCCGGGTCGCCGAGCAGGCCGAGATGGCCGTGGAGTTCGCCGACGCCGTGCTGCTCGTGCTCGACGCGACCGTGGGCGTCACCGCCGCGGACGAGGCCATCGTGAAGATGCTGCGCAAGGTCAGGAAGCCGGTGATCCTGGTCGCGAACAAGGTGGACTCCCCGCAGCTCGAGGTCGAGGCCACCTACCTGTGGTCCCTCGGCATGGGGGAGCCGCACCCGGTGTCCGCCCTGCACGGGCGCGGCGCCGCCGACGTCCTCGACGCCGTCATGGACGTGCTCCCCGAGTTCTCCGCCGTGGCCGAGACCGAGCTGACCGGCGGACCCCGCCGGGTGGCGCTCATCGGGCGCCCGAACGTGGGCAAGTCCTCGCTGCTCAACAAGCTCGCCGGCTCCGAGCGCGTCGTCGTGGACCCCCTGGCCGGGACCACCCGCGACCCCGTGGACGAGCTGATCGAGCTGGGCGGCAAGCCGTGGCGCTTCATCGACACTGCCGGCATCCGCCGCCGGGTGCACATGGCGCAGGGCGCGGACTTCTACGCGTCCCTGCGCACCCAGGCGGCCCTCGAGCGCGCCGAGGTGGCCGTGGTGCTGCTGGCCGCGGACGAGGTGCTCTCCGAGCAGGACGTCCGCATCCTGCAGCTGGCCGTGGACTCCGGGCGCGCCCTCGTGCTCGCCTTCAACAAGTGGGACCTCATGGACGAGGACCGCCGGTACTACCTCGAGCGGGAGATCGACCGCGACCTCGCCCACGTGGCCTGGGCGCCGCGGGTGAACGTCTCGGCGAAGACCGGCTGGCACAAGGACAAGCTCGTCCCCGCCCTGGAGACGGCCCTGGCCTCGTGGGACACCCGCGTCCCCACCGGGCGGCTCAACGCGTTCCTCGGCGAGATCGTGGCCGCCCACCCGCACCCCGTGCGCGGCGGCAAGCAGCCCCGGATCCTCTTCGGCACCCAGGCCTCCTCGCGCCCGCCGCGCTTCGTGCTGTTCACCACGGGCTTCCTCGACCCCGGCTACCGGCGGTTCATCACCCGCCGCCTGCGCGAGACCTTCGGCTTCGAGGGCACGCCCATCGAGGTGTCCATGCGCGTGCGGGAGAAGCGGAACCGGAAGCGCTGAGGCGCCCGCCGAGATGAATTCCGCCGGAGCTTGCTGTAATGTGATGCGAGTGCTCGGGGCGGGAACGCACTGAGCACTTCGGGCTGTGGCGCAGCTTGGTAGCGCACTTGACTGGGGGTCAAGGGGTCGCAGGTTCAAATCCTGTCAGCCCGACGATTCGAGGCCGGTGGACCGCGGGAACGCGGACCACCGGCCTTCTTTCGTCGCTGCCTCCTCCTGGCCGCCGGCCTCCGAGCCGCTGTCCCCGGCGGGCCTACCGCCGGGCCCGGGCCGCCGACTCGCGCAGCCGGTCGAGGTCGAGGTCCGGCCGGCCGCCGGCGGTGCCGACCACCTCGGCCGCCGCCGCCGCGGCCCACCAGGCCGCGGACTCCGGGCTCTCGCCGCGGAGCAGCGCGACGGTGAGCGCGGCGACGAACGCGTCGCCGGCCCCGGTGGGGTCCACGGGGTCCTCGCCCAGGTGGGGCAGGACGACGTGCCCGCCCGGCCAGGCCACCACGTCGCCCTCCCCGGTCCCCAGGGCCGCGACGCGCGGGCCCTGCTCGAGCAGCGACTCCGCGGCCCGCACCGTCCCCGGCACGTCCTGCGGCGCCCAGCCGACCAGCGCCTCGGCCTCGGCGGTGTCGGCGCGCACCACGTCGGCGGCGCTCAGCACCTGACGGCGCACCGCGCCGTCCGCCGGGGCGCCGTCGGCCACCGTCAGCGCACCCCCCGCGGAGGCGGCCGCCAGGGCCTCCGCCACGGCTGGTCCCGGCTGCTGCAGCTGGACCAGGACCGCGTCCGCCGAGCGCAGCAGGCCCCGGCCGGCGCGGACGTCCTCGGCGCCGAGCAGCATCCGGGCGTCCACGTCCTCCAGCAGCCGGCGGACCCCGCGCGGCCCCACGAGGTCCACGAGCAGGGCGGTCGGGGCTCCGGGGCGGCGCACCACGGCGCCGACGTCGATCCCGTCGCCCGCGGCCTGCGCGAGCACCTCCGTCCCGGCGGAGTCGGTGCCCACGACCCCCACGAGGCCGACCTCCGCGCCGAGCTGACGGCACGCCACGGCCTGGTTCGCGCCCTTGCCGCCGAGCAGCTCCTGGCGGGCGAGCACGTCGGCCGAGCCCCCCGCCCCGGGCAGCTCCTCGACGGTCAGCACCAGGTCCCGTCCCACCTGACCGACCACGACGACACCGGACATCCGGCACTCCTTCCTCCGAGGGGTTCCGCTCGCGAGCCTAGAGCACTCCGGCCCCGGGACCGACGGCGGCCGTGCGGCCCCGGACGGCCCCGGGCGGTCCCGGGCGGGAGCGGGGCCCGCCGCGGACCGCGGCGCATACACTGCACGGGACGTCGAGTGCTCCGGTCACCGGGGCCGACCACGAAGGAGCGCCGGAGTTGAACGACCTGCACACCCTGCCCAAGGCAGAGCTGCACCTGCACATCGAGGGCACCCTCGAGCCCGAGCTCGCCTTCGAGCTCGCCGCCAAGAACGGGGTGGTGCTGCCCCACGAATCCGTCGAGGAGCTCCGGCGCCAGTACGACTTCGAGGACCTCTCCTCGTTCCTCGCCCTGTACTACGCCACGATGGCGGTGCTGCGCGACGCCTCCGACTTCGAGAGGCTGACCCGGGCCTACCTCGAGCGGGCGGCCGCGCAGGGCCTGCGGCACGTCGACGTCTTCTTCGACCCCCAGGCGCACACCGTCCGGGGAGTGGCGCTCGGGACGGTGATCGACGGCATCCGCGCGGCCCTCGACGCCGCCCGTGCCGAGCTCGGCCTGACCAGCACGCTGCTGCTGTGCTTCCTCCGGGACCGCCCGGCCGCCGAGGCCGGGCAGCTCTTCGACTCCCTCGGGGAGCAGCTGCCGCGCATCGACGGGATCGGCCTCGACTCGGCCGAGGTCGGCCATCCGCCGGCCCTCTTCGAGGAGGTGTACGCGCGGGCACGGGCGGCCGGGCTGCACGTCGTCGCCCACGCGGGGGAGGAGGCCGGGCCCGAGTACGTCCGGGAGGCCCTGGACGTGCTGCGCGTGGAGCGGGTGGACCACGGCATCCAGTGCCTGCAGGACCCCGAGCTCGTGGACCGCCTCGTCGCGGAGCAGGTGCCGCTGACCGTGTGCCCGCTGTCCAACGTGCGGCTGCGCGTGGTCGACACGCTCGCCGACCACCCCGTCCTGGACATGCTCGAGCGGGGACTGCTGGTCACGGTGAACTCGGACGACCCGGCCTACTTCGGCGGCTACGTGGGGGACGTCTTCCAGGGCCTGCGCGACGCGCTGGGCCTCACCGACGAGCAGGCGGCCGCCCTGGCCCGCAACTCGGTGGACGCGTCCTTCGCCGGGACGGAGCGCCGGCGGGAGATCCACGCCGAGATCACCGAGTGGGAGGGGCGCCGGGCGCCCGGCCGGACGGGCTCCGCGCGCCCGGGCCCCCGGTGAGGCCTGTGCCATAATCGAGCCGACCGCACCCGCCGGACCAGGAGTGACCCATGAGCAACGTCCCCGCCGACCTGTCCTACACGGCCGAGCACGAGTGGATCGCGGGCCCCGGCGCCGACGGCGCGGTGCGCGTGGGGATCACCGATCACGCCCAGAGCGAGCTGGGCGACGTCGTGTTCGTCCAGCTGCCCGAGGTGGGGGAGCAGGTCGAGGCCGGAGCGGCCGTGGGCGAGATCGAGTCCACCAAGTCGGTGAGCGACATCTTCGCCCCCGTCTCCGGGGAGGTCACCGCGGTCAACGAGGCGCTCGAGGACGAGCCCGGGACCGTGAACTCCGCCCCGTACGCGGAGGGCTGGCTGTTCGAGGTCCGTCCCGCCGGCGAGGACTACCGGTCCGGCCTGCTCGACGCCGAGGGCTACGCCGCCCAGCTCGACTGATCCGCGCAGGGGCCCGGACCGCGGGCGCCGGGACGTGTCCCGGCCGCCCCTCCGTGTCTCCACCACCCGGTACACTGAACAGCAACCGGGTGG
The DNA here is from genome assembly GCF_039530085.1 of Kocuria aegyptia. Taxonomy (NCBI): domain Bacteria; kingdom Bacillati; phylum Actinomycetota; class Actinomycetes; order Micrococcales; family Micrococcaceae; genus Kocuria; species Kocuria aegyptia. The sequence goes on along the minus strand of NZ_BAAAOA010000010.1, from coordinate 203,660 downwards.
CTGCGGCCGGTCGCCCGGAAACCGCCGGGACAGGAGGTCGCGGGGTAGGGGTCCCACAGGATCCGTCCACCAGCACGTCACCAGTCGAGGGAAGAGATGTCCAGAACCCAGAACGGCTCGAACGCACCCCAGGGGGAGCCGGAGACCACGTCGATCCAGATCGTGGCCGAGGTCCTCTCGCACGCAGCTTCCCACAAGCTCTCCCCCGAGGAGAGCTCCGCGGTCTCAGCGCTCCCGCCGCGCAGCGCCCTGCTGGTCGCCCACGACAGCGGAGGCACCGGGTCGCGGTTCCTCCTGGACCGGGACGAGGTCCCCGCCGGCCGCCACCCGTCCTCCGAGATCTTCCTGGACGACGTCACCGTCTCGCGCCGGCACGCCAGGTTCGTCCGCCGCGGCGACTCCTTCGACATCATCGACGCCGGCTCCCTGAACGGCACCTACGTCAACGGTGACCGTGTGGACAGCGCGCAGCTCGACAACGGCGACGAGGTCCAGATCGGGAAGTTCCGGTTCACGTTCTACCGTTCGCTGCGCCCGCAGTCGGAGCAGTAGAAGGGAGCCATGACCGACCCCGCGGAGACCGATCCCCACCGGGACGACGTCCAGCACGAGCCCCGGGTGGGCATCAGCGCCGTGCTCAAGGAGCTCGGCGCGGACCACCCCGGCATCACCGCCTCGAAGCTGCGCTTCCTGGAGGACAAGGGCCTGGTCCATCCGGCGCGCACCGCGTCCGGCTACCGCAAGTTCTCGCGCGCCGACGTGGACCGGCTGCGCCGGATCCTGGAGCTGCAGCGCGACCGCTACCTGCCGCTGAAGGTGATCCGGGAGCGCCTGGACGCCGACGAGGACGCCCGGGCCGAGGACGCCCGGCGCGCCGCCGAGGCCGCCGACCCCGTCACCGCCCCGCTGCCGGTCGTCAGCGTGCCGCGCACCTACAGTCTGCGCGAGCTCGCCGCCCGCACCGGCGCCGGCATCCCGCTCGTCCGCGAGCTCGTGAGCTACGGGCTGATCCGGGAGCAGAACGGCGCCTTCGACGACCACGCCCTCGCCATCACCCGGGCCGCCCTCGCGCTGACGGCCCACGGCCTGGAACCGCGGCACCTGCGCCCCTTCAAGGCCGCCGCCGACCGCGAGCTGGGCCTGGTGGAGCGGGCCGTGGCGCCCCTGACCTCCCGCCGGGACGCCGCCTCGAGGGCCCGGGCCGTGGAGCGCGCCCAGGAGATCTCGGGACTGTGCCTCACCATCCACACCTCGCTCGTGCGGTCGGAGATCGCCGCGCTCCAGGAGCGCGCCACGGTGGAGGGCTGAGATGGCCGTGCAGCAGGTCCTGATGGAGATCGCGGGCGTCCGCATGGACGTGCCGTCGGCGCAGCCCGTCGTCGTGCTCCGCGAGGTCGAGGGCGGACGGCACCTGCCGATCTGGATCGGCACGAACGAGGCGACGTCCATCGTCTTCGCCGTCCAGGGGATCGAGCCGCCCCGGCCCCTGACGCACGACCTCGTGCTGTCGGTGGCCACCGCGTTCGGCCGCACCCTCACCCGGGTGCGCATCCACACGGTCGAGGAGGGCGTCTTCCACGCCGCGCTCGAGTTCTCGGACGGGACGGTGGTCGACTCCCGCGCCTCGGACGCGATCGCCCTGGCGGCCCGCACCGACTGCCCCATCCTGTGCACCGAGACCGTCCTCGACGAGGCCGGTCTCGTGATGAGCGGGGACGGGGAGCTGCGAGAGCCGTCCCCCCGCGCCGGCGAGGAGGAGCAGCAGCTGCCGCCGGAGACGCAGGTCGAGCAGTTCCGCGACTTCCTCGACAACGTCGACCCCGAGGACTTCTGAGCCGGTCCCGGCCGCCCGACACGGGGACCGGGCGGCTGATGTCTTTGACCCCGTCCCCGGGGAGGTCTACCGTCGAAGCTGTACTCGAGGTGTTCCCGGGGGGATCCGGACGTCTCTGCGAGACCATCCACTCCCGGCGCCGCGAGGACCGGGTCCACGAGCGAGGAGGCGGCGTGAGCGACCGCGAGCAGCCCGGCGGCACGGCGGGGACCGGCAGCCCTCCGGCGCACGGCACCCAGGGCGTCCTCTTCGACGACTCCGTGGTCCGGGACGAGTCCGTGGGCTACCGGGGACCCACCGCGTGCAAGGCCGCGGGCATCACCTACCGGCAGCTCGACTACTGGGCGCGGACGGGGCTCGTGGAGCCCACCGTGCGCGGCGCCTCCGGGTCCGGCACGCAGCGCCTCTACAGCTTCCGGGACATCCTGGTCCTCAAGATCGTCAAGCGGCTCCTGGACACCGGCGTCTCCCTGCAGCAGATCCGCACCGCAGTGGGGGCCCTGCGCGCCCAGGGCGTCGAGGACCTGGCCCAGCTCACCATGATGAGCGACGGCGCGAGCGTCTACGCGTGCACGTCCCCCCACGAGGTCATCGACCTGGTGCAGGGCGGGCAGGGCGTCTTCGGCATCGCCGTGGGCCGGGTGTGGCGCGAGGTCGAGGGAACCCTCGCGGCGCTGCCCGGCGAGCACACCGGACCCGTCCGCGCCCCCGTCCAGGAGCCCCTGCCCGACGACGAGCTCTCCGCCCGCCGGGCCCGCCGGCAGAACGCGGGCTGACCCGGCCGGCTCAGGACGGGCCGTCGAGCAGGCCCCGCAGGATGGCCGTGTACCGCCCGGAGGCGTCCTGGGCCTCCGCGCCCGGCCAGCGGTGGATCGGCCAGGCCGCCCCCTGCGCCTGCTGCCAGACGGGAAGGTCCGGGATCACCGGGCTGACCAGCAGCGGCCCGAACAGCTCCTGCAGCTCGCCCAGGCGGTGACGGTGCTCCACCGACGAGTGCTGGACCTTGTTGACCACCACGCCGGCCGCGGGCACGGCCCACGTGCGGCTCTGCTCGAACTGGGCGATCGCCGTCATCGTGCGCTTGGTGCCCGCGACCGAGAACAGCGAGGGCTCCGCCACCGAGAGCACCTTGTCGCTGGCGGCCCACGCGGTGCGGGTCAGGGCGCTCAGGGTGGGCGGGCAGTCGACCAGCACCAGGTCGTAGCCCCTGGCGTCGGAGAGCGCCCGCTCCAGCCGGCCGAGGTCCTTGTCCCGGTACTCGGAGCGGTCGAGGTGGGACGAGCGGGCCGAGCCCGGGGCGACGTCGAGGGCGTGCGTGTCCAGGCCGTCCCGCACGGCCCAGGACGAGGCCACGACCACGCGCTCGAGCGATCCCCGGCGGGGCCTGCGCAGCACTTCTCCGATGTCGTGACCGCGCTCCGGATGCACCCCCAGCCCGGTCGTGGCGTCGGCGTGCGGGTCGAGGTCCACCACCAGCGTGGGCACTCCCGCGTGCAGGGCCGCCGAGGCGATCCCCAGGGTCACGGAGGACTTGCCGACACCGCCCTTGAGGCTGCTGACGCTGACGATCTGCACGGAGGGGACACCCTTCGTTCGCGGGGAAACGGGAGGAGCGGCTCCTCGGGTCCGGGATCGGGGGCCGCGGCGAGGAGACGGCTGCGCCCATCGTAGCCGGGAGCGCGAGCTGCGCCCCGGCGCGGCGCGGAGCCCCCGGCGGACGGCCCGCGGTCCCGCGCCGCACCGGTGCCCGCCGACCATGACGTCACTCTGTGACAGTGGTCACAGTCTGCCCCCGGGTGGCGTGGTTCACTGGTCAGGAGCGCCCGCGGACGGCGATGCTGACCGTGGGCGCGACCTCGCACGACCTTCGACGAATGAGTGCCCGGGCGTCCGCCGGACGGCCCGGGCACGGAACGGGTGTTGATGTTCTCCAAGATCCTGGTGGCCAATCGCGGCGAGATCGCGATCCGTGCTTTCCGTGCCGCGTACGAGCTCGGGGCCAAGACGGTGGCGGTGTTCCCGTACGAGGACCGCAACTCGATCCACCGGCAGAAGGCCGACGAGGCGTACCGGATCGGGGAGGAGGGCCATCCCGTGCGCGCCTACCTGGACGTGGCGGAGATCATCCGGGTGGCCAAGGAGTCCGGGGCGGACGCGATCTACCCCGGCTACGGATTCCTGTCCGAGAACCCCGAGCTGGCCCGGGCCGCGGCGCGCGAAGGGATCACCTTCGTCGGCCCCAGGGCCGAGATCCTCGAGCTGGCCGGGAACAAGGTCGCGGCGCTGAAGGCCGCGAAGCGGGCGGGAATCCCGACGCTGGCCTCCACGGAGCCCTCCGCGGACCCCGAGGCGCTGCTCGAGCAGGCGGCGGGGATCGGGTTCCCCATCTTCGTCAAGGCGGTGGCCGGTGGCGGGGGCCGCGGCATGCGCCGGGTGGAGACCCCCGAGGCGCTGCCCGAGGCGCTGGCCGCGGCGATGCGCGAGGCCGACACCGCGTTCGGGGACCCCACGGTCTTCCTGGAGCAGGCCGTGCTGCGCCCCCGCCACATCGAGGTGCAGATCCTCGCCGACAACGACGGCGGCATGGTGCACCTGTTCGAGCGCGACTGCTCCCTGCAGCGCCGCCACCAGAAGGTCGTGGAGATCGCCCCCGCCCCGAACCTGGACGACGGCATCCGCCAGGCGCTGCACCGCGACGCGGTGAAGTTCGCGAAGGAACTGGGCTACGTCAACGCCGGCACGGTCGAGTTCCTGGTGGACACCGCCGGGGAGCGGGCCGGGCAGCACGTGTTCATCGAGATGAACCCGCGCATCCAGGTCGAGCACACCGTGACCGAGGAGATCACCGACGTCGACCTCGTGCAGTCCCAGCTGCGCATCGCCGCCGGGGAGACCCTGACGGACCTGGGGATCGCCCAGGAGGACCTGCGCGTGCGGGGTGCGGCCCTGCAGTGCCGGATCACCACCGAGGACCCGGCCAACGGGTTCCGCCCCGACGTCGGGAAGATCTCCGCCTACCGTTCCGCCGGCGGGGCCGGGGTCCGCCTGGACGGGGGCACCGTCTACGCCGGTGCCGAGATCTCCCCGCACTTCGACTCCATGCTGGTGAAGCTCACCTGCCGGGGCCGCGACTACGCCACGGCCGTGCACCGATCCCAGCGCGCCCTGGCCGAGTTCCGCATCCGCGGGGTCGCCACCAACATCCAGTTCCTGCAGGCCGTGCTGGCCGACCCGGAGTTCCTGGCCGGCAACGTGGCCACCGACTTCATCGAGCGCCGCCCCGAGCTGCTCGAGGCCCGCACCTCGGGCGACCGGGCCACGAAGGCGTTGACCTGGCTGGCCGAGGTCACGGTCAACCGGCCCAACGGGGAGCGGGTGGAGGGCATCGACCCGCGCACCAAGCTGCCCCGCTACCCCGGGGACAAGCAGGACGAGCCCTTCCGCTCGCCCTTCGACGGGCCCTCCGAGCACACCCCGCCGGACGGATGGCGGCAGCGCCTGCAGGAGCTGGGGCCCGAGGGCTTCGCGGCCGCCCTGCGCGAGCAGCAGGCGGTGGCGGTGACGTCCACGACGTTCCGGGACGCCCACCAGTCCCTGCTGGCCACCAGGGTGCGCACCCGCGACCTGCTCGCCGCGGCACCGGCCTACGCCCACACCCTGCCGCAGCTGCTGTCGGTGGAGGCGTGGGGCGGGGCGACCTACGACGTGGCCCTGCGCTTCCTCGGCGAGGACCCGTGGGAACGACTGCGGCTGCTGCGCGAGGCGATGCCCAACATCCCGATCCAGATGCTGCTGCGCGGGCGCAACACCGTGGGCTACACCCCGTACCCGACCGAGGTGACGGACGCGTTCGTGGCCGAGGCCGCGGCGACCGGGGTGGACATCTTCCGGATCTTCGACGCCCTCAACGACGTCGAGCAGATGCGCCCGGCCATCGAGGCCGTCCGGGCGACCGGGACCGCGGTGGCGGAGGTCGCGCTGTGCTACACCGGGGACCTGCTGGACCCGGCCGAGGACCTCTACACCCTCGACTACTACCTCGACCTCGCCCAGCAGTGCGTCGACGCCGGCGCGCACGTGCTCGCGATCAAGGACATGGCCGGGCTGCTGCGGCCCGCCGCGGCGGCGAGGCTGGTGACCGCCCTGCGGGAGCGCTTCGAGCTGCCCGTGCACCTGCACACCCACGACACCGCCGGCGGTCAGCTGGCGACCCTGATGGCCGCGATCGACGCCGGGGTGGACGCCGTGGACGTGGCCGAGGCCTCGATGGCCGGCACCACCTCCCAGGTGCCCGCCTCGGCGCTGATCGCCGCCCTGGCCCACACCGACCGCGACACCGGCATCCCCCTGGAGGCGGCCACCGCACTGGAGCCCTACTGGGAGGTCATCCGGCGGATGTACGCCCCGTTCGAGTCCGGGCTCACCGCTCCGACCGGGCGGGTGTACCGGCACGAGATCCCGGGCGGGCAGCTGTCGAACCTGCGCCAGCAGGCCATCGCCCTGGGTCTGGGCGAGCGGTTCGAGGCCATCGAGGACATGTACACCGCCGCCAACGCCATGCTCGGGCGCCTGGTGAAGGTCACGCCCTCCTCGAAGGTCGTCGGCGATCTCGCCCTGCAGCTGGTGGGCATGGGCGTGGACCCGGCCGAGTTCGAGGCGAACCCGCAGAAGTTCGACCTCCCGGACTCGGTGGTCAGCTTCCTCGCAGGAGAGCTGGGCACACCCCCCGGCGGGTGGCCCGAGCCGTTCCGCTCCAAGGCCCTCGAGGGGCGCACCGTGAAGGTCGGGATCACCGAACTGGCCCCGGAGGACGCGCAGGCCCTGGCCGGGGACCCGGCGACCCGGCGGGCGACCCTGAACCGGCTGCTGTTCGCCGGGCCCACCCGGGACTACGAGGCCAGCCGGGCCAAGTACGGGGAGCTGGCGCTGCTGCACACCCGGGACTTCCTCTACGGGCTGACCTCCGAGCACGAGCACGTCATCTCCCTGGGCAAGGGGGTACGGCTGCTGGTGACCCTGCAGGCCATCTCGGAGCCGGACGACAAGGGGATGCGCACCGTGATGGTCACGCTCAACGGCCAGCCCCGCATGATCGAGGTCCGCGACACCTCGATCTCCTCCTCGGTGCCGGAGACCGAGAAGGCCGACCCGTCCGACCCGGGCCACGTCGCCGCTCCGTTCGCCGGGGCCGTGACCGTGACCGTGAACGAGGGCGACACCGTGGAGGCCGGGGGACAGGTGGCCACCATCGAGGCCATGAAGATGGAGGCCTCCATCACCGCCCCCACGGGAGGGACCGTCCGGCGGGTGGCGCTTACCGGCGTCACCCAGGTCTCCGGCGGCGACCTCCTCCTGGCGCTCGACACGGCCGGCTGAGCCGGCCGGACCCCTGCCGGGCGGGCCTGCCGTGGACGGCCCGCCCGGCTCAGGCCGACCACACCGCGCGGAACTTCCCGCTGGGGTCCTGGCGGGGCGGTTCGACGGAGTGCTCGACGCCGACCGCGCCCAAGCCCTGTGTCGCGAGGTAGGCCCGCACGCGGGTGTCCACGGCCGTGCGCAAGCGCACCGGATCGGCGCCGGGCTCCGGCTCCAGCCGTAGGACCAGCGTGTCGGGGGCGGTCCGCACCGCCTGGAACCGCCGGACCCCGGGGGTCTCCTCGACGACCGTGCCCAGGGCGAGAGGCAGGATCGGCACCGTCCGCCCGCCGCCGGCGGCGAAGCGGAGGACGTCGCCGGCGCGCCCCTCGACCCGCACCGCCGGCAGCGGGCTGCCGCACGGGCACGGGCGGGCCGCGACCTCGACGCGGTCCCCGAGGTCGTAGCGGATGAGGGGCTGCACGCGGTTGGCGAGGTTGGTCACCAGCACGGTGGCCGAGGTGGTGCCCGGCGGTACCGGGCGGCCCGCCTCGTCCACCGGCTCGAGCAGATACCGGTCGGCGTTCACGTGCAGTACGCCCCGGTGGCACTGCACGGCCAGTCCCGGCACCTCGGAGGCCGCGTACTCGTCGAGGACGGGGCAGCCGAAGGCAGCGCGGATCCGGGTGCGGGCGGCGGGGGCGAGCGTCTCCCCACCGACGGCGACCAGTGCCGGGGCGATCCGCAGCCGCCCGTCGCGCTGCTCCGCGGCGAGCAGCGCGACGGCGCTCGGGTAGCCCACGAGCACGGTGGGGCGGAAGTCGTCGAGCTCCGCCACGAGCTCTGGGAGGGGGCGCAGGACCGAGAGCACGCGCAGCCGGTCGCCCCGGAGCAGGCTCCGCCGCAGGTCCTCGGCGGCGGTGAGTGCCGCGAAGTGCCCGCCCGTGGCCAGCAGGGCGGCCACGCGCACGCCGTGACGGGCCACGGGTCCCACCACGCCGGGGCGCAGCACCGTGCGTCGTGCCCGGACGCCCAGCACGGCGCCGGCGACCGTCCACGAGAGGGGGTCGTGCACCAGCACCGCGGGGTCCCCGCCGGTCCCAGAGCTCGTGAGCACGCGGTACCGGCCGAGGTATCGGGTGCCCACCAGAGCGGGGTCGGCCAGGACGTCGCGGCGGACGGCCGCGAGGGTGATCCCAGGGTCCGTCACCCACTGGTCGAAGTGCTCCATCAGCTGCGGCTTCGCCACCGGCGGCAGCGGCCCCGGGACGGTCACCTCCGGTGGCAGCCCGCGGTAGAGCCGGCGGTAGTAGGGCGACGCCCGCCGGGCGTGCCGCACCAGCGCGGCCAGCCGAGTCCGTTGCCGGCGGGCGATCGCCGCCGTGCCGGCGTGCTCGGCCCACCAGGCGTCCCACCCGGCCGCGGCCGCCGCGGATCCCGTCATCGCACCCCCGTGTCCGTGTCCGTGGGCCCAGGGTAGGCTCCGCCCGGCGGATCCGCGAGACCCGCATAGGATGGGCGCCATGCGGACATTCGACCTCATCATCATCGGCTCCGGCTCGGGCAACTCCATCCTCAGCGAGGACTACGAGGGCCTGGACGTCGCCATCGTCGACGGCGGGACCTTCGGCGGCACCTGCCTGAACGTGGGATGCATCCCGACGAAGATGTACGCGTACCCGGCGAGCGTGGCCCGCCGCGCCCACGAGGCCGAACGGCTGGGCCTCGACGTCACCGTGGACGGGGTGCGCTGGCGGGAGATGCGGGACCGGATCTTCGGGCGGATCGACGCCATCTCCCACGGCGGGCTCGAGTACCGCCGGACGCTGCCGCACGTGACGGTCTACGCGGAGCACGTGCGCTTCACCGCTCCGCGGACCCTGCGCACGGCGTCGGGGGAGGACATCACGGCCGATCAGATCGTGGTGGCGTCCGGCTCCCGTCCGGTGCGGCCGGAGATCCCCGGGATCGACCTGCCCCAGGTGCACACCTCGGACACGGTGATGCGCATCGACGAGCTGCCCCGCCGCGTGGTGGTGGTGGGCGGCGGCTACATCGGCGCCGAGTTCGCCCACGTCTTCTCCAGCCTGGGCGCGCGGGTGACCCAGGTCAACCGCTCCCACCGGATCCTGCGCTACCACGACCCGGAGATCGCCGAGCGGTTCGCGCGCGAGGCGTCCCGGCAGTGGAAGCTCGAGACGGGCTGGTCGCTGAGCGAGGTCGAGCCGTGGGACGGCGACGAGTGCGCCGTGATGGCCACCTTCCACGACCCGCAGGACCCGGAGCTCGTCCTGCGCCTGCCCGCGGACGTGGTGCTCGTGGCCACCGGGCGGCAGCCGAACACCGACGTGCTCGACGCCCGGGCGGGCGGCCTGGACGTGCGGGAGGACGGCCTGCTGGCCGTGGACGAGTACCAGCGCGCGCTGTCCGGGGGCCGTCCGGTCGAGGGCGTGTGGGCGCTCGGCGACATCAGCTCGCCCTACCAGCTCAAGCACGTCGCCAACGCCGAGGCCCGCGCGGTGCAGCACAACCTCCTGCACCCCGGCGACCTCCGGGCCACCGACCACCGGTTCGTGCCCTCCGCCGTGTTCACCAGCCCGCAGATCGCCTCCGTCGGCATGACCCAGGAGGAGGCCGAGCAGTGGGCGGTCGAGCAGGGCAGCGAGATCACCGTCAAGGTGCAGGACTACGGGGCCACGGCCTACGGGTGGGCCATGGAGGACCGCACGGGCCTGTGCAAGCTGATCGCCGAGAAGGGCACCGGGCGTCTCCTGGGCGCGCACCTGATCGGCGAGGAGGCGTCCCTGCTCATCCAGCCCCTCGTGCAGGCGATGTCCTTCGGCCTCGACGCCCACACGATGGCCCGCGGCCAGTACTGGATCCACCCCGCCCTGAGCGAGGTCGTCGAGAACGCCCTGCTGGGCCTCGACGTCCCCGAGCACTCGCCGTTGGCCCCAGAGGCCCTCGTCGG
>NZ_BAAAOA010000010.1:152482-193459 GCF_039530085.1 Kocuria aegyptia | reverse complement strand
CCGGCCCGGCAGGTGCGCCTGGGAGAGCTTCTCCTTGATCCGCTCCGCCGGGGTGGCGGGGGCGGGAGCCGGCTCGGGGGCGGGACGCGAGTAGATCTCCTCGATCCGGTCCGCGAAGTCCTGGGCGATCCTGGTCCGCTTGATCTTCATGGACGGGGTCAGGTGCCCGGACGCCTCCGTCCAGTCGACGTCGAGGATCTCGAAGGCCCGGATGCCCTCCGCGCGGGAGACCGCCTTGTTCGCGTGGTCCACGATGTCCTGGACGTGCTCGACGACCTTCGGGTGGCGCGCCGCCTCCGACACTGGCATCTCCGGATCCAGGCCCATGAGCTCCAGGCGCGCGGGGAGCACGTCCTGGTCCAGGGTGACGAGGGCGGCCACGAACGGCCGGTCGTCCCCGACCACCATGACCTGGGAGACCAGGGCGGAGGCACGGATCGGGTCCTCCAGCACGTTGGGGACCACGTTCTTGCCCCCGGCGGTGACGATGATCTCCTTCTTCCGCCCGGTGAGGGAGAGGGCGCCGTCCTCGTCGAGCGAGCCGAGGTCGCCCGTGCGGAACCACCCGTCCTCGAACGCCTGCGCGGTCAGGTCCTCGCGCCCGTGGTAGCCGCGCATGACGTGCGCGCCCCGGACCAGGACCTCCCCGTCCTCGGCGATCCTGATCTCGTTGCCCGGCAGCGGCAGGCCCACGGTGCCGATCTTGCCGATCTCCGGGGTGTTGACGGCGATCGGGGCGGTGGTCTCCGTGAGCCCGTAGCCCTCGACGACGTACACGCCGATCCCGTTGAAGAAGTGGCCCAGCCGGGTGCCGAGGGCGGCGCCGCCCGAGACGGCGTGCGTGACCTCCCCGCCCATCGCCTCCCGCAGCTTCGAGTACACGAGCCGGTCGTAGAGGGCGTGGCGGGCCCGCAGGACCGGTGACACCCGTCCGTCCTGACCGGCCCGCGAGTACGCGACGGCCGTGGCCACGGCGCGCTCGAAGATCAGGGACTTCGCCTTCCCGCCCTTCTCGGCCTTGAGCCGGGCGCTCTGGTAGATCTTCTCGAACACGCGCGGGACGGCCAGGATGAACGTGGGACGGAAGGCCGCGAGGTCTCCCATGAGGTTCTTCACGTCCGGGGTGTGGGCCAGGACGGTCCCGGAGTAGAGGGCGATCACCTCCACGAAGCGGGCGAAGACGTGGGCCAGCGGCAGGAACATCAGGGTCCGGGCGCCCGGGTGGATGATGTCCGAGACGACCAGCGCCGTGTTCTCGCACAGCCGCACGAAGTTCCCGTGCGTGAGCTCGCACCCCTTGGGCGGTCCGGTCGTCCCCGAGGTGTAGATGATCGTGGCGACGTCCTCCAGCCCGCGCGAGCTGCGGCGGGCCTCGAGCTCCTCGTCGGGGACGTCCGCGCCGGCGCGCGCGAGCTCGTCCAGGCCGGTGCCCGTGCCGTCCAGGCGCCACACGTTCTCCGCGGCGCGGAACGGGGTCTCCCGCGAGGCCGTGCGCACCGAGTCCTCGAGGGCCTGCGTCTCGACGAAGACGGCCTTGGCGTCGGAGTCGCCCATGATCCAGGCGATCTGCTGGGTCGAGGACGAGTCGTAGACGGGGACGGGGACTGCGCCGGCGTACCAGATCGCGAGGTCCGCGAGGGTCCACTCGTAGCGGGTCCTGCTGAGGATGCCCACCCGGTCCCCGGGCTCGATCCCCGCGGCCACGAGACCCTTGGCCACTCCCTGCACGGCGGCCAGGAACTCCCGGGCGTGCACCTCGCGGGGGGCTCCCTCCGCCGCCAGGACGGTGTACAGGTGCGGGTCCTCGTCCTGCCCCGCCTGCATCAGCAGGAAGTCGGTGATGCGGCTGTGGGCCGGTGGGTCCACGAGGGCGTCGGTCGCGACGTGGTGCATGGGGTTCTCCTCGGATCGGGGTCGGTGTGCCGTCCGCCCCAGTCTAGTGAATTGGCTCACGCAAACCCGATTAGACGCGGGCGCCGTCGTCCAGGTCGTCGCGGTCCTCGGGCAGGGACCGCAGCAGGTGGCCGATGGCGCCGACCACGGCGACCAGGCCCGTCACGATGGCCCACCACGGCAGGGAGCCGGGCAGCAGGGAGAGCACCACCAGCAGGACGGGCACGCCCACCAGCACGGTCCAGGACAGCAGGGCGCCGCCGCTGAGTCCCTGCGTGACCGGTCCGGGGTCGGGGGAGTAGGGCGTGTCGTCGTCCTCGGCGCCCCCCGGGTCCTCGGCGGTTTCCGCCCCGGCGGAGGGCCCGCCGGGGGCGGCGTCGCCGGGGGACCAGTCACGGGGCCCGGTCAGGTGCCGGTCGCCGGCCCGGCGCACGTCCTCGAGGTCCGACACGATCCGGCTCCACTCGTCCTCGGGACCGGGCCCGGCGCCGCCGGGCGTTCCTGGGCCCGCGGTCATCGCCGGTCCCCCCGGGCGGCCGGGCGCGACGGTCTCCCCGTGACCGGGTTGCGGCCGGCCAGCAGGGCCCCCAGGAAGCGCACGGTCCGCTCCGCGACCACGTCCGCCTCCCGGTCCAGGGTGGCCACGTGGAAGCTCTCCGCCAGCCGGACCAGCTCCACGTCCCCGCCCGCCCGGCGCAGCACGTGATGGTGGGAGGCGTCGGAGACCACGTGGTCGTGCTGCGAGCGCAGCAGCAGCACGGGGGCGCTGACCGCGGGCAGCATCCTCCGGGTGCGGGTCATGAACCGGCCCAGCTCGGCGACGCCCGCCACCGGCGTGCGCGGATAGGCGTGCTCGGTGACCCCGGGAAGGCTGATGTCGTCCCCCACGCCCCGCACGGAGGGCACCGCACGGTGCAGGGCCGGGGCGAGGCGTGCCGTGCGGCTGACGAGGGACAGGGCCGGGTTCAGGGCCACGACCCCGTCCACGGGCAGGGTCGCGGCGAGGTGCAGGGCGAGGGCCCCGCCCATGGACAGCCCGCACACCACCACGACGTCGTGCCGGGCCCGCAGCCGCTCCACGTGCTCGGCCGCGTGGTCGCGCCACTGCTCCCAGCGGATCTCCGCGAGGTCCTCCCAGCGGGTGCCGTGGCCGGGCAGCACGGGCCCGACGACGTCGGCGCCGGCCGCGTGCAGGGCCCGGCCCCACGGGCGGACGCTGAAGGGGACGCCGGTGAAGCCGTGCAGCACGAGCGCGCCCGCGGGGCCCTCGGCCGGATACCGGAAGGGGGCGCCCGGATCCTCCTCGGCGGCGGGCCCGGGGCTCGCGGAGGGAGCGGGCAGGTGCTGGTCCTCGACGGGTGGCGTCATGCGTCCATGATGTCAGGACCGGGCGCCGCCGGCGGGCGGACCGGCGTCGGCGCCCGCGCGGACGTGAGAGAATACCGGAGGCCGGACCCGGTCCGAGCGGCACGGACCCTCGCGACATCCCGATCAGCACGAAGGAGTCCTCTCCCACATGGTCTACATGTTTCTGAAGCGCTACGTCGTCGGCCCCCTGATCAACGTCGCCTTCCGTCCCGAGGTCCGCGGCCTGGAGCACGTGCCCGAGGAGGGCCCGGCCATCCTCGCGAGCAACCACCTCTCCGTGTCCGACTCGGTGTTCATGCCCGTGGCGGTGCCCCGGCAGGTGTACTTCCTGGCGAAGTCCGACTACTTCAACAGCCCCGGGGTCAAGGGGCGGGTGATGGCCGCGTTCTTCCGCGCCATCAACCAGATCCCGATGGACCGCTCCGGAGGCCGGGCCAGCGCGACGTCCCTGAGCAACGGCGGGCGCAAGCTGCTGGAGGGGGAGCTGCTCGGGATCTATCCGGAGGGCACCCGCTCCCCGGACGGCCGCCTGTACAAGGGCAAGATCGGGGTGGCCCGGCTCGCGCTCGAGACGGGGGTCCCGGTCGTCCCGATCGCCATGGTCGGCACCGACAAGGTCCAGCCGATCGGGACCAGGCTGCCGATGCCCCGCCGCAGCGCCCGGGTCACCACGATCTTCGGCGAGCCCCTGGACTTCTCCCGCTACCGGGGCCGGCAGGGCGAGCACGCCCTGCTGCGGGAGGTCACCGACGAGATCATGCACGCGATCCAGGCCCTCTCCGGCCAGGTCTACGTGGACGTCTACGCCTCGGAGCACAAGAAGCGGCTCGCCGAGCAGAAGCGCCAGGAGACCAAGCAGGCCGCGGCGGAGCTCGTCGGCACCGCCAAGGACAAGGCGCGCAGCGCCGCCCACACCGCCCGCCGGACCGCGGACTCCATCGCCCACCGCGACCGCCCCGGGGCCGCCGACGACGACCCCCAGCGGCCCACCGCCCCCTGATCCCGCGTCCGGTCCCGCCCCGGACGAGACATAGGAAGACATGATGCTCGACTTCACCGTTCCCGACAGCCTCCGCAACCTCGCCTCCCCGGTGCCCTCGGCCGCCGACTACCCGGGGCTGGACGACTGGCGCGAGCTGGCCGCCGACCAGCAGCCGACATGGGGCGACCACCCCGACTTCGCCGCCTCGATCGCCGAGCTCAACGCGGTCCCGCCCCTCGTCTTCGCGGGGGAGGTGGACAAGCTGCGGGAACGCCTGGCCGAGGTCGCCCATGGCCGCGCGTTCTTCCTGCAGGGCGGGGACTGCGCCGAGACCTTCGAGGGCGCCACCGCGGACCGGATCAGCGCCCGGGTCAAGACGCTGCTGCAGATGGCCGTGGTGCTCACGTACGGCGCGTCCATGCCCGTCGTGAAGATGGGCCGGATGGCCGGGCAGTTCTCGAAGCCGCGTTCGTCCAACGACGAGACCCGCGACGGCGTGACCCTGCCCACGTTCCGCGGCGAGATGGTCAACGGCTTCGACTTCACCGAGGAGTCCCGGGTCCACGACCCGCGGCGGATGGTGCGCGGCTACCACACCTCCTCCTCCACCCTGAACCTCATCCGCGCCTTCACCACGGGCGGGTTCGCCGACCTGCGGCTCGTGCACGCCTGGAACATGGGCTTCACCACGAACCCGGCCCACGCCCGGTACGAGTCGCTGGCCCGCGAGATCGACCGGGCGGTGAAGTTCATGGACGCGTGCGGGGCCGACTTCGACGCCCTGCGCACCACGGAGTTCTACGCCGGCCACGAGGCCCTGCTGCTGGACTACGAGCGGGCGCTGAGCCGCATCGACTCCCGCACCCACCTCCCGTACGGGACGTCCGGGCACTTCCTGTGGATCGGGGAGCGCACCCGGGAGCTCGACGGCGCCCACGTGGACCTGCTCTCCCGGCTGCGCAACCCGATCGGCGTCAAGCTCGGCCCCAAGACCACCGGGGACGACGCCCTGGCGCTCATCGACAAGCTCGACCCGCAGCGCGAGCCGGGACGGCTCACCTTCATCACACGGATGGGGGCGGGGAACATCCGGGAGAAGCTGCCGCCGCTCGTCGAGGCCGTGGAGCGCTCCGGCGCCAAGGTCGTGTGGGTCACCGACCCGATGCACGGCAACACGGTGTCCCTGCCGTCCGGCTACAAGACCCGCAACTTCGACGACGTCGTGGACGAGGTCCGCGGCTTCTTCGAGGTGCACGAGGCGATCGGGTCCTTCCCCGGCGGCATCCACGTGGAGATGACGGGCGACGACGTCGCGGAGTGCCTCGGCGGCGCCGATCCCGTCGACGAGTCCTCCTTCCAGGACCGCTACGAGTCCCTGTGCGACCCGCGCCTGAACCACATGCAGTCCCTGGAGATCGCGTTCCTCGTGGCGGGCTACCTCTCCCGCCGCTGAGCGCGGCACCGGCCGACGGGGCCGGGGCCGGACCTGCCGTCCGCTAGACGACGGTGAGGACGACCTCGGCCCCGTCCGTCGTCTGGGCCACCACGTAGCCGAAGGGCGCGCCGAGGCTCTCCTCGACGCGTGCGGGATAGCCCGCCTCCGCGAGGACCCGGACCGCCTCGTCCACGGGCCGTCCCAGCACCCCGGGAGCGGAGTCGGCGCGGGCACCGCCGGAGACGGCGAGCTCCACCGCGGACCCCTCGGCCATCGCGTGGCCCGCTTCGGGGTGCTGGCCCACGACCGTCCCGGGGGCGGCGTCGTCGGGGACCGGGGTCCGGCTGCCGACCGTCAGCCCGGCCTCCTCGAGGCGGGCCCGGGCGTCCTGCTCCGGCATCCCGGACACGTCGGGCGCGGTCGTCCGCTCGGGACCGGCCGAGACCAGCAGGACGACCTGCTCAGCGGTCCGCGCCGTGGCCCCGGCCCGAGGGTCGGTGCCGAGCACGGTGCCCGCGGGGGCCACCGGGTCCGCGGTCTCGTGGACGGCGACATTGCCCAGACCGGCCCCGGCCAGGTACTGCTCGGCGAGCTCGGGCCCCGCCCCCCGCACGTCCGGCACGCTCACGGTCCCGCCCGGGCCGGAGCCCAGGAGCCAGCCCAGGAACGCCGCCCCGGCCACCGCGAGAGCGACCAGGGCCAGCGTCCCCGCCGCGTGCAGGGGGCGGGTGGGGCGCAGCTCGACCTCCGGGCGCCACGGGTCGGAGGAGCCGCCCGGGCGCCGCGCCGGCAGCGGCCGGCCGGACGCCGCCGGAAAGCCGGGCCCGGGCGGGCGCCGGATCTCGGTGGGCGTGCTTCGCGGTCGCGGCGCCTCGGTCCGGACGGCCGCCGGGCCGAGGGCCTCGGTGGGGGCGGCGGGGCCGAGGGCCTCCGTGGGGGCGGCCTCCGCGCCCAGGGCCGCGGTGGGCGCGCCCGCGGGGTCCAGCGCCGTGGTGGCGCCGCTGTCCCGGGGCGGCGCGGGCGGACCGCCCCGGACGGAGCCGGGCGGCGGGAGGCGCGCGAGCTCGGCGGGGCGCAGGCCCGACCGCACCGCCCGGAGCTCCTCGAGGAAGCTGCCGGCGTCCGGCGGACGCCGCTGCGGGTCCCGCGCCGTGGCCCGGGCGACGAGCCGGGCCGGACCGGCCGGGAGACCGGGGTCGAGGGTGCGCAGGTCCGGGACGGCGCCCTCCGCGTGCGCCCGGGCCACGGCCAACGGGCCGCCCTCGAAGGGACGGCGCCCGGCCAGGAGCTCGAAGAGCACGATCCCCGCCGAGTACACGTCCGCCCGGGTGTCCACCCGCTGCCCGGTCACGAGCTCCGGCGAGGCGTAGCCCACCGTGCCCAGCACCGTCGCCGTCGCCGTGTGCTGGTCGACGGCGCGGGTCAGGCCGAAGTCCGCGACCGTCACCCGGCCGGTGCCGGAGATCAGCACGTTCTCCGGCTTCACGTCACGGTGCACCAGACCCGCCCGGTGGGCCGCCGCGAGCCCGTCGAGGACCGGATCCAGCAGCGCCAGCGCCTCGCCCGGGGGCAGGGCGCCCCGGCGGCGAAGGACGTCGCGCAGCGTCGAGCCCGCCACGTGCTCCATGACCAGGTAGGGCACCCCGTCCGGGGCGTGGCCCTGGTCCAGCACGGAGACGACGTGGGGGTGGGACAGCCGCGCCGCCGCCCGGGCCTCCCGCACGAACCGGTCCGCGGCGGTCGGGTCCTCCGCCAGATGGGGGTGCATGAGCTTGACCGCCACGACCCGCTGCAGGCGGGTGTCCACCGCCCGGTACACGGTGGCGGTGCCGCCGCGGGCGATGCGCGGACCCAGCTCGTAGCGGCCCTCGAGGAGGGTCCCGGTCAGGTGGTCGGGGAGCGCGTGCTGCACGGCCTCAGCCTAGGGCGGGGCGCTGTGTGCCGGCTGGGCCGGAGGTCACGGTCCGAACCGTTTCCGGTGGGCCTTGACGTTCTTGACGTACTGCTTGGTGTCGTCGTACATCCCGTACTTCTTCACGCCGTGCAGGCCCTGGTAGTACGCGGCGATGGCCACGTCGGTGCTGGGCGCGGCGCGGTCCAGCTGCCGGATGATGGCCACGCCGGCGGTGACGTTGTCCTGCGGGTCGAGCAGGTCGAGCTCCCGGCCCACGAGGCCCGAGGCCCAGTCCCCGGCGTCGGGGATGACCTGCATGGCACCCACGGCGTCCGCGGGGGAGACGGCCCGGTGGTCGAAGCCCGACTCCTGGTAGGCGTGGGCCAGGGCGAGGGCCGGGTCCACGCCCATCCGCACGGCGGTGTCGTGCACCAGCCGGCGCATCTGCTCGCGGGACGGCGCCGGACGGGAGGCCAGCTGCTCGTGGTGGCGGTTGGCGGAGTCCACCACGCCGTCCTCGTAGGTGCGGCCCAGGAAGGTGTCGCCGACGGCGCGCCCGGGTGCCGGCCGGGGCTCCTCGGCCCGCTCCGGGGAGGGGGTCTGCGCGGTCCGCACGGCGCCGGGGGCCGGCGCGGCGACCGACAGCCGCTGTCCCGGGCGCAACAGCGAGTTCACCGTGAGGTCGTTGCCGTCGAGCAGCGACTGGACCGACACCCCGCGTGCCTGGGAGATGCTCCACAGCGAGTCGCCGGAGCGCACGACGTGCTCCGCGCGGGGCGGATCTCCCGCGGGCGGGGCGGACTGCTCCGGGGACCCGGCCGCCGGGGCCGCGCCGCCGGAGAGGCGCAGCTTCTGCCCGGGCATCAGCAGCGCCGCGCCCGAGAGGTCGTTCCACCGCATCAGCTCGTCCACCGCGACCCCGTGGCGCTGGGCGACCGCCCACAGGGAGTCCCCGGGGGACACGGTGTGCACGGGGGCCTTCGTCGTCTTCTGGCCCACGAGCAGGGGCGCCGAGGCCACCTGGGCCGTCTGCGCGGGGGCGGCGTGGGCCACGCCGCTCCCGCCCAGGGCGGCCAGGGCGGCGACGGCGGTGACCGCCGAGCCCGTGCGGGCGCGGCGCGCCCACCCGGGGGAGCGGTCGTCCGGGGGCCCGGGGGTCTCGGTGGTGGTGCGGCGGGGTGCGTCGTTCGGGTCGGTCGTGTCGCTGTCGGGGGGATACGGCATGAAGTGGCTCTCTGACGCTGATCGGGGAAGGTGCGGAGGTCTCAGCCGGCTCCGCGGGTCGAGCATACCGTGGCGGGCCCGCGTGGCACGGGCACCGGCGGACGTGGCACTCTGGGGGCGTGAAGAACACATCCGGAATCAGCACCGAGGAGTTCGACCGCCTGGACGGTCTCGTCCAGGAGTGGTTGCCCCTGCCCGACGTCGCCGAGCAGCTCGGCCTCGTGGTCACCCGCGTCCACGGACTCGTCGACGACGGGACGCTCCTCGCCGTCCGCAACCCGCACGACAGCATCCGCCGGGTGCCGGCCGCGTTCCTGCTGGACGGCGCCGTGCTCGACTCCCTGAAGGGCACGGTGGCGGTCCTGCGGGACTCCGGCTTCACCGACGTCGAGGCGATCGCGTGGCTGTTCACGGAGGACGAGTCCCTGCCGGGACGGCCGGTCGACGCGCTGCGGGACGGGCGCAAGACGGAGATCCGCCGCCGGGCGCAGGCCCTGGCCTGGTGACCTGCTCCTGACCGGCGCGCCGGGCCGGCCGCGCGGCCGCCCTCCGGCGCGCCGGCTTCAGGACGAGCGGCGGACCGCGGCCGTCGCGAGGCCGCGCAGCGCGGCAAGCGGCACCGCCTCGGCCCCGAGCCGGTCCAGCGCCGTGAACGCCTTCCGGCTGAGCCGCTCGATGAGCTCCTCCGTGGAGCCCAGGGCGCCGCACGCCGTGATGATCGCGCGGAGTTCCTCGACGTCGTCCTCCGTCAGGTCCGGCCGGCCCAGGGTCTCCTCGAGCCGTGCGATCTGCGTCTCGGTGCCGAGGGCGCGCACGTAGCCGACGAGCACCGTCCGCTTCCCCTCGCGCAGGTCGTCGCCGGCCGGCTTGCCCGTGGCCGCCGGGTCGCCGAACACGCCGAGGACGTCGTCGCGCAGCTGGAACGCCTCGCCCAGCGGCAGCGCGAACGCGGAGCAGCGCTCCAGGACGTGCTCGGGCGCCCCGGCCAGGGCGGCCCCCAGTACCACGGGGTGCTCCACCGAGTACTTCGCCGACTTGTACCGGACGACGTCCAGGGCGCGCTGCACCGCGCCGTCGCGGTCCTGGCCCCCGCCGGAGACCTCGCTCTGCACGTCGAGGTACTGCCCCGCCATCACCTCCGAGCGCATGAGGTCGAAGACCTCGCGAGCGCGCCGGCCGCCCCGCGCCGCGGCGGTGGCCTCGGTGAAGGACTGCTCGCTCCAGGACAGGCACAGGTCCCCCGAGAGGATGGCGGCGGCCACGCCGAAGGCGGGGCCGTCCAGGGCCCAGCCCCGGTCCGCGTGCACGGACTCGAAGCGGCGGTGCACGCTCGGGGCGCCGCGGCGGGTGTCGGAGCGGTCGATGACGTCGTCGTGGATCAGCGCGGCGGACTGGAAGAGCTCGAGCGCCGCGCCGGCCCGCACCACGGCCGGGTCCTCCGGATCGCCGCCGGCCGCCCGCCAGCCCCAGTAGCACAGCCGTGCGCGCAGCCGCTTGCCGCCGGCGGAGAGCGCGACGACGGCGTCCAGCAGCGGGAGGGCGTC
The DNA here is from genome assembly GCF_039530085.1 of Kocuria aegyptia. Classification (NCBI taxonomy): domain Bacteria; kingdom Bacillati; phylum Actinomycetota; class Actinomycetes; order Micrococcales; family Micrococcaceae; genus Kocuria; species Kocuria aegyptia. The sequence continues at coordinate 183,119 of NZ_BAAAOA010000010.1, read as the reverse complement.
CGCCGAGATGCCACCCAGGACCGTCCGCTGCTGCCCGAAGAACCGTTCCAGCTCCGCGTGCAGCCGGGCCACGAACCGTTCGTCCTCGGCACGGAAGGCGTCCTCGGGCCGGGGCCGCGGCGCGGTGCCGGCGGGTGCGTCGGGGTGGTGCGGGAGCGGCGGGCACGTCATGGGTGGCTCGACCTCGGTCTCGGGGCGGTGGCGGACGCCCTCTGACGGCCGTCCGCGATGTCCGCCCCAGCCTATCGAAGGCCTGCTGGACGGGCCGGGGCGCTCCGCCGGCGCCGGTGCCCGGGCGGCGGCCGGGATGTCCGTGCCGAAAGCTATGCTGTGCCGGACCCGGGAGGAGGACACGGTGAACGAGACGCCGAAGGACCGGCTGGACCGCTGGCGGGCGTGCGCCGTGCTGCACGTCGACATGGACATGTTCTACGTCGGCGTGGAGCTGCTCGCGGCCCCCGGGCTGCGGGGCCGGCCCGTCATCGTGGCGGGGGCGGGCAACCGCTCCGTCGTCCTCTCCGCGTCCTACGAGGCCCGGGCGTTCGGCGTGCGCTCCGGGATGCCGCTGGCGCGGGCCCGGGCGATGTGCCCGCAGGCCGTCCTGCTCGAGCCCCACCGGGACGCCTACGACGCCTACTCCGGCCGGGTCATGGCGATGTTCCGGGAGATCACCGACCGGGTGGAGCAGATCAGCGTGGACGAGGCCTTCCTCGACGTGGCCGGAGCGGTCCGGCGGCTCGGCCCGCCGGTCGGCATCGCCCGCGGACTGCGGGCCCGCGTCCGGGACGAGCTGGGGCTGACCGCCTCCGTGGGGATCGGCGCCAACAAGACCGTCGCGAAGATCGCCTCCACCCGTTCCAAGCCGGACGGGCTGCTGCTCGTCCAGCCCGAGGACACCGTCGCCTTCCTGGCGGAGCTGCCGGTCTCGGCGCTGTGGGGCGTCGGCGGGCGCACCGCCGAGGCGCTCACCGGCGTGGGCCTCAGGAGCGTCGGAGACCTCGCGGCCGCCCCCGTGCCGATGCTGACCCGCCTGGTCGGCCGGGCCGCCGGCCACCACCTGCACGAGCTCGCCAACGGGCGGGACCCCCGCCCGGTCGAACCGGTCCGGGAGGAGAAGAGCGTGGGCGCGGAGGAGACCTTCGCCCGGGACGTCGCGGACGACCGGGTGCTGCACGAGACCCTCCTGCGGCTCAGCCACCGGACCGCCTCACGGCTGCGCCGCCAGGGACTGCGCGCCCGCCGGGTGGGGCTCAAGGTGCGCTGGGCGGACTTCACGACCATCACCCGGTCCCGGACCCTGCAGCACCCGTGCACGTCGGCCCACGACCTGCTCGAGCACGGCGTGGGACTGCTCGCCGAGCTCGGGGACCGGCCCCAGCCCGTCCGGCTGATCGGCATCCGGGCCGAGCGGCTGGAGCCTGCCACGGACGCCCTGCAGCTGAGCCTGGACGGCCGCGAGGAGGAGTGGGTGGCGGCCGAGCAGGCCATGGACCGGGTGCACGCCCGCTTCGGCGCCGAGCGCCTCGGACCCGCCCGTCTCCTGCCGCCCGCACCACGGAAGCCGGAAGGCAACTCCGAGGCTGTTGACAGCCGTGTGCGCGGTGCCAATTCAGCACCCGACGGTCTATCCTGGTAGCAGGCGGCGCCGGAACAGCCGGGATAACCGCACCCGAAGGATGAGGAGGCATACCGTGCCACTGTCCGAGCACGAGCAGCAGCTCCTGGCCCAGCTGGAGAAGCAGCTCCACGCGGACGACCCGAGGTTCGTGACGAGCATGGGTTCCCGTGCCGTCAGGGGTGCTTCCACCCGCAACATCGTCCTCGGGATCGTGATCGCCGTCGTCGGCCTGCTCGTCCTCCTGGGCGGGGTCGTCATCGACTCGATTCTGGTCGGGGTCCTGGGCTTCGTCGTGATGGGCGCGGGTGTCTACGTCGCCACCCTGCGCTCCGGCAAGCCCCGAGCCGGCGGCGAGGCCGGCAAGGGGGGACCGCCCCGCCGGTCCTCGCCCTTCCTGCAGAACCTCGAGGAGCGCTGGGACCAGCGCAACTCAGGAGGCCCGTCCTCCTGACCGTCCCGTCCGGGCGAGGCGCCCGCCACAGGGCGTCCACCGCAGGGCGGCCCCCGGTCGGACCGTCCCGCCGGGTCCTCCGCCTCCCACCGCCGCACGACGCCACGCAGGGTCCGACCAAAGCTCCCCGGTGCACCACCGGGGAGCTTTTTCGTGCCCGGCAGCGCCCCGGAGGGTGTGGCCCCACTCTCCTCCCCGCCGCTGTCCCCGGCGTCCGCCACGGCGCGCTCGGCCGCCCTCCACTCTGCTCCTCGCCGTCGTCCCCCGGCGTCCGCCACGGCACGCCCGGCCGCCCTCCACTCTGCTCCCCGCCGCCGTCTCCCGGCGTCCGCCACGGCACGCCCCGTCCTCCTCCACCGTCCTCCCCGCCGCGGGCCGCCTCGTCCGGACCGGCGCGCCGCTGCCTCCTCCACCGCCCACCCCGCGGCCCGACACCGGGCCAGGGCCAGGCCCACCTGGGGTGACGCCCGTCGCGGGGCCCGTGCGCCGCGCCACGGCGCGGCGCACGGGCCCCGCGTTCGTTGACCGGGGAGTGAAGTGGAGTAAAGTGGGGCGAAGAGATGGATCTGGGAGAACTCTCGGGCTGGAGAGGCGGTGAGCATGTTTCTCGGAACGTACTCACCCCGTCTCGACGAGAAGGGCCGCCTGATTCTGCCGGCGAAGTACCGGGAGGAGCTGGCGGAGGGACTCGTGCTGACCCGCGGTCAGGAACGGTGCCTCTACGTGTTCAGCGTCCGCGAGTTCGAGCGGGTCCACGAGCAGCTGAGGGCGGCACCACTGTCCTCGAAGCAGGCCAGGGACTACATCCGGGTCTTTCTCTCGGGCGCCTCGGACGAGGTCCCGGACAAGCAGGGCCGAGTCACCATACCGCCGCCGTTGCGGGACTACGCCGGGCTGGGCCGGGAACTCGCCGTGATCGGCGCGGGCACCCGGGCGGAGATCTGGGACGCCCAGGCGTGGAACGAGTACCTGAACGAGAAGGAGGCCGTCTTCTCCGACACCGAGGAGGAAGTGGTGCCCGGGCTCTTCTGAGCACCGGGCCGCCGAGACCACCGCGGAGCACGCGGAGCCGCTTCCCGGATGAGATCTCCAGCCGCACAACCGTCACCGTCCTGACTCACCTTCCCCTGAGCCAGGCCGGATTCGAGGGACGGCCAGCGGATGGGGTTCTGATCCTGGAAGGCCCGCCACCGCACCACGGCGTCGACCCGGCGCCTGACACCGAAGACCGTTCCACCGTCGACCGCCGAAGAGAGGGCCCATGGCGCAACGCCCAGCCGAGCAGCTCCACGTTCCCGTGCTGCTCGATCGGTGCCTCGACCTCATGGCTCCGGCGCTGGGCGAGAACGGCGCCGTTGCGGTGGACGCGACGATGGGCATGGGCGGCCACTCCGAGGCGTTGCTGCGGCGCTTCCCCGGCCTGCAGCTGGTGGCCATCGACCGGGACCCGCAGGCGCACGCGCTGGCCGGCGCGCGGCTCGCCCCGTTCGGGGACCGGTTCCACCCCGTGCACACGACGTACGACCGGATCCCGGAGGCCCTCGGCCGCCACGGGTTCGACCACGCGGACGCGGTGCTCTTCGACCTCGGGGTCTCCTCCTTCCAGCTCGACGAGCGCGAGCGCGGCTTCGCCTACTCCTACGACGCGCCCCTCGACATGCGCATGGACGCCACAGCGCCCGTCACGGCCCAGGACGTGGTCAACGACTACAGCGAGGAGGACCTGCGCCGGATCCTGCGGGACTGGGGCGAGGAGCGCTTCGCCGCCCGCATCGCCCGCGCGATCGTGGCACAGCGGGCCAGGACCCCGCTGCGGACCACGGGCGAGCTCGTCGAGGTCGTCCGCGGTGCCGTGCCCCAGGGAGCCCAGCACCGCAAGGGGCATCCGGCGAAGCAGACGTTCCAGGCGCTGCGGATCGAGGTCAACGAGGAGCTCGACGTCCTGCGCCTGGCGATCCCCGCCGCACTGGACGCCGTGCCCGTCGGCGGCCGCGTCGTGGCCATGAGCTACCACTCCCTCGAGGATCGGATCGTCAAGCAGGCCTTCGCCCGCGGCGCCGCCTCGACGGCCCCGAAGGGCTTCCCCGTGGAGCTCGACCAGCACAAGCCCACCCTGCGGGTGCTGACCCGCGGGACGGAGACCCCCACTCCCCGGGAGATCGACGAGAACCCCCGTGCTGCCTCCGCGCGACTGCGCGCGGTGGAGCGCATCCGAGAGCACGTCCCCCCCACAGCACAGAACGCGCAGAGGTACACGGCATGAGCGGAACCGGACTCCAGCGACGCCCCGCACGCCCGGCCTCCTCGCGGACAGGCATCGGTGCCTGGGCCGGGCGGCGCGGGCAGCGACCCCCGGTGGAGGGCACCTCCGCCCGTCAGCTGAGCACTCCGGCACCGCACCCGCAGGAGCCGTCCGGGTCCACCCGGGCTCCGCTGTCGGTGGTCCCGGGGCGGGCGCGCCGGCAGCGGGTCTCCACCGTGGTGCTCAGCCTGGTGGCGCTAGTGGTGGCGCTGGCCTCCATCCTGGTCCTGAACATCCAGATCTCCGGCGGCCAGTACCGGCTCGTGGAGCTGCGCGCCCAGGAGCAGGCCCTCAGCCAGCAGAACGAGGCGCTCACCCAGGACCTCGAGTTCTACAGCGCCCCGCAGAACCTCGCGGTGATGGCGACGGACCTCGGCATGGTCCCCGCGCAGGGCTCGGGCACGGTCGACCTCACGGACGGGACCGTGGACGGCGATCCGCCGCCCGCCGAGCCCCAGGAGAACCACGAGATCCTCGTCGACCACGCCCACCAGACCGGCTCGGAGGCCGCGGACCGCGCCGCCCAGCGGGCCGAGGACCGCGAGCAGGAGAAGGCGGAGCAGGAGCGGCGGGACGCGGAGCGCCGGGACCGCGAGGACGCGGCGCCGGCCGCGGACGGGAACTCCCTCCCGGCCCCGCCGCAGCGCACGCCCGGGGAGTGACCGGGGCACTGGCCCCCGCACCCGCCGGCAGCAACCTCCCGGACATCTCCCAGTCGCAACCAGGAACGAGGCAGACACGTGGCACGCGCACGCTCGACGTCCGACGCCCCCCGCGCCCGCGGCATCGGCCGCAGCCACGTCGGAGTCGTCCTCGTGCTCGCGCTGCTGGTGGTCCTCGGGATCCGTCTCGTGTGGGTGCAGGGCTTCGACGTCGCCGGCCGGGCCGAGGCCGCCGCGGGGGAGCGGTCCCGCACCGAGGTGGTCCCCGCGCTGCGCGGGGAGATCCGCGACACCCACGGCAACGTCCTGGCCCGCACGCTGCAGCGCTACGACGTCACGGTCGACCAGTCCCTGGTGCGCGAGTTCGAGCGGCCCCTGGCGAACGGCACCACCGAGACCGTGGCCCCCACGCAGGCGGTGTACCAGCTCGCCGACGCGCTCGACCTCGAGGACACCGAGGTCAAGGACGCGCTCGACGGCGACAAGCAGTTCGAGTACGTGGCCCGGGGGGTGACGCCCGAGCAGTGGAACACCGTGCGCGAGCTCGGCCTGCCCTACGTGTACGGGCAGCCGTCCTCCGACCGCATCTACCCCAACGGACCCGTGGGCGGCAGCGTGGTCGGCTTCATGGGCGGGGACGACGAGGCGCTCGGCGGGATCGAGCAGACCCAGGACGAGCTGCTGCGCGGCACGGACGGCAGCCGGACCTTCGAGATCAGCGCCGACGGCGTGCGGATCCCGGTGGCCCCCCAGGAGGAGAGCCCCGTGGAGGACGGCTCCTCGGTGCAGCTGTCGATCGACAGCGACGTCCAGTTCTTCGCCCAGCAGGCGGTCACCGAGCGCGCCGAGGAGCTCGATGCCGAGTGGGGCACCGCCGTGGTGATGCGGATCGAGGACGGCGCCGTGCTGGCGCTGGCGGACTCCTCGACCGTGGACCCCAACGACATCGGCTCCGCGGAGGCCGAGGACCTGGGGGCGCGGGCCGTCACCCAGGCCGTGGAGCCCGGGTCCACCCAGAAGATCCTCACCGCGGCCGCCGCCGTGGAGGAGGGCGTGGCCACGCCGCACACGGAGATCACGGTGCCCCCGTTCCTGGAGATCGAGGGGCAGAAGATCACCGACGCCTTCGACCACGGCGAGCAGCGGCGCACGTTCACCGGGATCATCGCCGACTCGATGAACACCGGCACGGTCCTGGTCGGCGGCAAGCTCGCCCCCGAGCAGCGCCACGCGTGGATGCAGCGCTTCGGCGTCGGCGAGACCACGGGGATCGAGCTGCCGGGGGAGTCTCCCGGCATCCTCACGAGCGCGGACCAGTGGGACGTGCGCCAGCAGTACACCGTGCTCTTCGGCCAGGGCGTCGCCCAGACGCCGCTGCGCACGGCGACGATCTTCCAGGCCATCGGCAACGGCGGGGTCCAGGTGGAGCCCCGGGTCGTCGAGTCCGTCATCGCCCCCGACGGCACGAGCACCCCGGTCGAGCGTCCCGAGGGCGAGCGGGTCGTCTCCGAGGAGACGGCGGAGCAGGTGCTCGACATGATGGAGGTCACCGTCACCGAGGGCGGCGCCAAGGAGGCCGCCGTGGAGGGCTACCGCGTGGGCGGCAAGACCGGCACCGCCGAGGCGCCCAGCCCCGAGGGCGGCTACGACGGCTACACCACCTCCTTCGTGGGCGTCGCGCCCATCGAGGACCCCCAGTACCTCGTGGCGGTCACGCTCCAGCGACCCGAGGGCAACGTCCGCGCGATCGGCACCACCCCCACCTTCAGCAAGATCATGGGCCAGGTGCTGCGCCACTACGACGTCCCGCCCTCCACCACCGAGCCCGTGGAGATCCCGCTGCGCACGGACGACCCGGAGGAGACGGACGACGCCGAGGAGACAGCGCCGGTGGACACCCCGCCGGGCGTCGAGGCCCCGGAGGACGGCGGCACCACGGACGGCACCGACGCCGGCACCGAGGACGGCAGCGCCGCCGCCGATGCCGGGACCGGGGCCGCCACCAGCGCCGACTCCGCCCCGGCGGCGTCCCGGCGGGCCGACGAGGGCGACTAGACTTCCGTATCGCCGTGCCCGGCCACCCCCCCCCGGGCCCGACCCCCCCGCACCCGGCGGACCACCCACCCGCCGCCCAGACCACGAAGGACGTTGATGGACGCGACAGCCCAGCAGGGACACGACGCGCAGACGATGCGCCCCAGCCGGCCCCGGCCGCTGAGCCTCGCGGAGACCGCCCGGCTCGCGGGCGGGACGGCACCGTCCCACGGCGTCGACGTCACCGGCATCTCCCTGGACTCCCGGGACCTGCGTCCCGGCGACCTCTACGCGGCGCTGCCCGGCGCCCGCACCCACGGTGCCCGGTTCGCCGGGGCCGCCGAGCGCGCGGGCGCCGCCGCGGTGCTCACCGACGACGCGGGCGCCGCGATCCTCCGGGACGCCGGCATCCGGCTGCCCGTGGTCGAGGCCCCGGACCCCCGCCGGTCCGTGGGCGCGATCGCCGCACGCGTCTACGGCCCCGGCAAGGAGGACGGCACCGCCCCGGTGCTCTTCGCCGTGACCGGGACCAACGGCAAGACGACCACGACCTACTTCACCAACTCCGTGCTCCGCGCCCTCGGCCGGCGCACGGGCCTGATCGGCACGATCGAGATCCTCGCGGGCGACGAGTCGATCCCCTCCCGGCTCACCACCCCGGAGGCCCCGCACGTGCACGCGCTGCTCGCGCTCATGCGCGAGCGCGGCATCACCGCCGCGTCCATGGAGGTCTCCTCCCACGCCCTGCAGTTCCACCGGGTGGACGGGGTCCGCTTCGACGTCGCCGGGTTCACCAACCTGACCCAGGACCACCTCGACCTGCACGGGTCGATGGACGAGTACTTCGCCGTCAAGGCCCAGCTGTTCACCCCGGAGCGGACCCGCCGGGCCGTCGTCGTGGTTCAGGACGAGGACGACGCCTGGGGCCTGCGGATGGCCGAGCACGCACGGGAGCAGCTCGGCACGGACCGGGTGGACACGATCGCCCTGCGCGGCGGCGTGCCGGGGGACCAGGACGCCGGGCCGGGCCGGCACGGCGCGGACTGGACGCTGACCACCCTGACCCGCCGCGGGATCGGCCACTCCTTCGCGCTGCGGCACCGGGACGGCCGGTCCCTGCGGGTGTCCACGGCCCTGCCGGGCGACTTCAACGTGGCCAACGCCGCGCTCGCCGTGGTCATGGTCGTGGCCTCCGGGGTCGACGTCGCCGACGTGCAGCGCGTGCTCGACGAGGCGGACCCCCTCACCACCGACGTGCCCGGGCGGATGCAGCTCGTCGGCACGCAGCCGACCGCCGTCGTGGACTTCGCGCACAACCCGGACGCCCTGCGCCGCGCGCTCGCCGCCGTCGAACCGCCCGACCGGGAGGGCCGCGTCATCGTGGTCTTCGGCGCCACGGGGGAGCGGGACCGCTCGAAGCGCCCGGTCATGGGGGAGATCGCCGCCCACCACGCGGACGTCGTGATCGTCACCGACGACGACCCGCACGACGAGGACGCCGGCGCGATCCGCGCCGAGGTCGCCGCCGGGGCCTTCGCGGCCCGCGACGCCGGGGCCCGAGCCCAGGAGGTGCTCGTGCTCGAGCCCCGGACCGTGGCCATCCGCGCCGCGGTGGCCATGGCGGGGCGCGCCGACTCCGTCCTGGTGGCCGGACGGGGGCACGAGACGGTCCAGGAGATCCGGGGCGTGGACCACCCGCTGGACGACAGGGAAGAGCTGCGGGCCGCGCTGGCCGACGGGCAGCAGGACCGTTGGGAGAACCGATGATCGACCTCACCGCCGCGCAGCTCGCGCAGATCACGGGCGGGCGCGCCGTCGGCGCCGCCGCCGGGGCGCCCGTCGTCCGCCACGTCACCACCGACTCGCGCGAGGCGCGTCCCGGGACGCTGTTCGTCGCCAAGCCGGGCGAGGTCACCGACGGCCACGAGTACGTGGGCGCCGCGTTCGCCGCCGGCGCCGTCCTCGCCCTCGTCGAGCGCGAGGTGACCGACGCCGCGGGCGTCACCTACCCGGGGGTGCTGGTTCCCGACGCGGTCGAGGCGATGGGCCGGCTGGCCGCCTGGGTCGTGGCCCAGCTGCGCGCCGACCACGAGGTGAAGGTCATCGCCGTCACCGGCTCCGTCGGCAAGACCACCACCAAGGACCTCCTGCGGGGCATCTTCGCCGCCGAGGGCCCCACGGTCGCGCCCCGCGGCTCGTACAACGGTGAGGTCGGCGTGCCGCTGACCGTCTTCGAGGCCGAGCGCGACACCCGGTTCCTCATCATCGAGATGGGGGCCACCAGGATCGGCAACATCGACTACCTGTGCCGGATGGTGCGCCCCGACGTCGGGGTGGTGCTGTGCGTGGGCTCCGCCCACGCCGGCGAGTTCGGCGGGATCGCCAACATCGCCCGCGCCAAGGGGGAGCTGGTGGAGTCCCTGCGGGCCGACGGCGTGGCGGTCCTCAACGACGACGACGCCCTGGTCCGCCAGATGCACCGCCGCACCGCCGCACCGGTGCTGTTCTTCGGGGAGTCCCCGGCGAACGCGCTGCCCGACGTCCCGGCCGCCCGGGTGCACGCCTCTGCGGTGCGGCTCGGGCCCGGCGGCCACCCCGAGTTCAGCCTGCACTTCCCGGACGGCTCCGAGCACCCTGTGGTCTCCCGGCTCATCGGCGAGCACCACGTCTCGAACCTGCTCGCGGCCGCCTCCGCGGCCTTCGTGGCCGGGGTCGCCCCCGAGCGGATCGCGGCCTCGCTCAACGCCCAGGGCGCCGCCAGCCGGTGGCGGATGGAGCGCACCGAGCGGGCCGACGGGGTCACGGTGATCAACGACGCGTACAACGCCAACCCGCAGTCGATGCGCGCCGCGCTGCAGACCCTGGCCCAGCTGGGCCGCGGCTCCAGCGGGTCCGCACCCCGCCGCACCTGGGCGGTGCTCGGCGGCATGCTCGAGCTCGGCGAGAGCACGGTCGAGGAGCACGACACCCTGGGCCGCATGGTCGTGCGGCTGAACATCTCCAAGCTGATCGCGGTGGGCGACCTCGCCCGCCCGGTGTACGACGCCGCCCAGCTCGAGGGCTCGTGGGGCAACGAGGCCACCTGGGCGGCGACGCCGGAGGAGGCCGAGGAGATCCTGCGCCAGGAGCTGGCCCCCGGTGACGTCGTGCTCTTCAAGTCCTCCAACGCCGCCGGCCTGGCGGTCCTGGGGGATCGGGTGGCGGCCGAGGCCGGCAACGGCGCCGGCGCCCCGGCCCCGGGCAACGACGCCCCGGCGCACGGCGACCACTGGCTCTCGGCCGGCCCCTTCGTCAACGCCCCTCTCGACCCGAGCGGGAGGCCCACCACCCCGGGCACCTCCGCGGAGGGGAACGAGCCGGCATGATCCAGATCCTCATGGCGGCCTGCTTCGCGCTGGTGCTGTCCCTCTTCGGCACCCCGGCCTTCATCAAGTTCCTCGCCCGGCGCGGCTACGGCCAGTTCATCCGGGACGACGGTCCCACCAGCCACCACACCAAGCGCGGGACGCCCACCATGGGCGGCGTGGCGATCCTCGGGTCCGTGGTGGCCGCCTACACGCTGACGCACCTGATCTCCGGGATGCTGTGGCCCTCCTACGGGGGCGTGACCCTCTCCGGGCTCTCCGCGCTGCTGCTGATGCTCGGCATGGGCTTCGTCGGGTTCATCGACGACTACAAGAAGATCGCCAAGAAGCAGAACCTCGGGCTCAGCCCGGTGGGCAAGATCGTCCTCCAGGGCCTCATCGGCACCGCGTTCGCCCTGCTCGTGCTGCTCGTCCCCGGACCGCAGGGCGCGACCCCCGCGTCCTCGGCGATCTCCATCACCCGGGACACCGCACTGGATCTCGCCTTCGCGGGCACCGCGCTCGGGGCCGTCCTCTTCGTGATCTGGGTGAACCTGATCGCCACCGCCACGACCAACGCCGTGAACCTCACCGACGGCCTCGACGGCCTCGCCACCGGCGCGTCCATCCTCGTGTTCAGCGGCTACCTGCTGATCGCCATGTGGCAGAACACCCACCTGTGCGGGTCCGTGGCCCAGGGGGTCTGCTACGAGGTGCGCGACGCCGCCGATCTCGCCCTGACCGCCGCCGCGCTGGTCGGGGCCCTCGTGGGCTTCCTGTGGTGGAACACCTCCCCGGCGAAGATCTTCATGGGGGACACGGGCTCGCTCGGGCTCGGCGGGGCGCTCGCCGCGTTCGCGGTGCTCACCCGCACCGAGCTGCTGCTCGTGCTCATCGCCGGGCTGTTCGTGATCATCACGGTCTCCGTCATCCTGCAGGTCGGCTACTTCAAGCTCTCCGGCGGCAAGCGCATCTTCAAAATGGCACCGCTGCAGCACCACTTCGAGCTCAAGGGCTGGAACGAGGTGACCATCGTGGTCCGCTTCTGGATCATCGCCGGGCTGTTCGTGGCGGCCGCGCTCGGCGTCTTCTACGGCGACTGGCTGCTCTCCCACGGAGGAATGATCCAATGATCCACGCGAGCAACGACAACCCCGTCCTGGACCGGCCGCGCCTGGCCGGGCTCACCTCGTGGGACGCGGACTGGGCCGGGCTGCGCGTGGTCGTCGCCGGCATCGGCGTGTCCGGCTTCGCCGCCGCGGACACCCTGATCGAGCTCGGCGCCCGCGTCGTCGTCGTGGACGGGGCGGACACCCCGGGGACCCGGGCGAAGGCCGACACCCTGCGGATCGTGGGCGCCGCCGGCGTCCTGCTGGGGGAGGGCGCCCAGGAGACCGTGCCCGACGTCGAGGGCGTCCGCCCCGAGCTGGTCGTCACCTCCCCGGGGCTGCGGCCGGACCACCCCCTGCTGGCGGCCGCCGCCGCCGAGGGCATCCAGATCTGGGGGGACGTCGAGCTCGCCTGGCGGGTCCGCGAGCGCGCCGGGCGCCGCACCGCCGAGTGGGTGTGCATCACCGGCACGAACGGCAAGACCACCACGGTCGGGATGACCGCCTCGATGCTGCAGGCCGCCGGGCTCGCCACGGCCGCCGTCGGCAACGTGGGCACCCCCATCCTGGACGCCCTGCGCGAGCCGGTCGAGCACGACGTCCTCGCCGTGGAGCTGTCCAGCTTCCAGCTGCACTGGACGTCCTCGATGTCGCCGCTGGCCTCCGTGGTGCTCAACGTGGCCGAGGACCACGTGGACTGGCACGGCGGCTACGAGAACTACCTGGCGGACAAGTCCCGGATCTACGAGCACACCCGGGTGGCCTGCGTCTACAACGCGCAGCAGGCCGAGACCGTGCGCATGGTCGAGGAGGCCGACGTCGTGGAGGGCTGCCGCGCCGTGGGCTTCACCCTCGAGACCCCCGACGTCAGCATGCTCGGGGTCGTGGAGGACCTGCTCGTGGACCGGGCCTTCCTCGACGACCGCCGCGGCTCCGCCCTCGAGCTGGCCTCGATCACCGACACCGGGCCCCTTCCCACGCCCCACGGCGTGGCCAACGCCCTGGCGGCCGCGGCGCTGGCCCGGGCGGCCGGTGCGCCGCCGGAGGCCGTGCGGGAGGGGCTGCGCGCCTGGGAGCCCGGGGACCACCGGATCCAGGCCGTCGCCACGACGCACGGGGTGCTGTGGATCAACGACTCCAAGGCCACCAACCCGCACGCCGCCGACGCGGCGCTGTCCGCGTTCGACTCCGTGGTGTGGATCGCCGGCGGCCTGTCCAAGGGCGTCTCCTACGACCGGCTCGTCGCCCGCCACGCCGGCCGGCTGCGCACCGTGGTGCTCATCGGCACGGACAACGACTCGCTGCTCGCCGCGCTCGCCGCACACGCCCCGGAGGTCCCCGTCCTGCGCACTGCCGAGCGCCCCGGACCCGCGGCCGGCGACGCCGTGATGGGCGAGGCCGTCCGCCTCGCCCACGAGGTCGCGCAGCAGGGCGACACGGTGCTGATGGCCCCGGCGTCCGCCTCGATGGACCAGTTCAGCTCCTACGCCCACCGCGGGGACGCGTTCGTGCGGGAGGTCGCCGACCTCGTGGGACGGCTCTCGTGACACAGCTGGAGGACCGGGCGGGGCTCGGGCAGACGGACCCCGGCCCCCTGAGCGGGGCGCGCCGCTTCTGGCGGGCCCTCGTGGACGGACCGCTCATCCACTCCTACTACGCGCTGGCCGGCTCCGTGCTGCTGCTCACGGCCATCGGCATCATGATGGTGCTCTCCGCCTCGGCGGTCGAGTCCATCTCGGCGCAGGTGTCCGCGTACTCGTACTTCGTCAAGCAGGCCACCTTCGGCGGGATCGGCGTGCTCCTGATGTTCGCCCTGTCCTTCGTGCCCACCGACTGGTACCGCCGGGGCGCCACCGGGCTCCTGGTCCTCGCCGTGCTGCTGCTCACGCTCGTGTTCACCCCGCTCGGGCAGGAGATCAACGGCAACCGGAACTGGATCGTGGTGGGCGGACAGTCCTTCCAGCCGTCCGAGGCCGCCAAGCTCGCCGTCGCGGTCTGGCTGGCGATGGTCCTCGCCCGGCAGGGCGACGCCGTGCGGGACTGGCGCCAGGCCCTGTGGCCGTCGGGGTTCGGCATCGGGATCCCCGCCCTGCTGATCGTGCTCGGCGACGACGTGGGCACCGCGCTGGTCTTCGTGCTGATCTACGCGGCCGCCCTGTTCTTCGCCGGGGCGCCGCTGCGGCTGTTCGCGCTCGCCGCCGCCGGGGCCGCGCTGGTCGGCACGCTGGCGGTGATCACCGCGCCCCACCGCGTGGACCGGATCACCGGCTGGCTCTTCGGGGAGTGCGGCGCCACCGACGCCTGCTACCAGGCCCAGCAGGGGCTCAACGCCCTCGCCTCGGGCGGCTGGTGGGGCGTGGGGCTGGGCCAGTCCCGGCTCAAGTACAACTACGTCCCCGAGGCGCACAACGACTACATCTTCTCGATCATCGGCGAGGAGCTGGGCCTGCTGGGCACGGTGCTGATCCTCGGCCTCTTCGCGGTCATGGCCCTGGCGATGGCCCGCGTCATCCTGCGCGCCCGCAGCCGCTTCGTCCGCATCACCACCGCCAGCATCGTGACCTGGCTCGTCGGCCAGGCGTTCATCAACATCGGCATGGTCACCGGCGTGCTGCCCGTGATCGGCGTCCCACTGCCGTTCATCAGCTACGGTGGGTCGTCGCTGCTGATGAGCCTCGCCGCCGTCGGCGTCGTGATGTCCTTCGCCCGGCTGCCGCGCCGGATCCAGGTCCCCACCCGCACCCCCCGCCCCCGTACCCCGAACGAGGATCGCGCATGACACCGTCCGAACCCACCACCGGAGGCCCCGCGCCCTCGGTCCTGCTGGCCGGCGGGGGCACCGCCGGGCACGTCAGCCCCCTCCTGGCCGTGGCCGCCGCGCTGCGCGAAGCGGCCCCGGAGGCCCGGCTGACGGCGGTGGGCACCGCGTCCGGGATGGAGACCCGGCTCGTCCCGCAGGCCGGTCTCGAGCTCGAGCTCGTCGACCGGGTGCCGCTGCCCCGGCGGCCCTCCGTGGACCTCGTCCGGCTGCCCGGGCGGCTCCTCGGCGCCGTGCGCCAGGCCGGGGAGATCCTGGACCGGATCCGGCCGGACGTGGTGCTCGGCGTCGGCGGGTACGTCTGCACCCCCGTCTACCTCGCCGCCGCCCGGCGCGGCCTGCCCATCGTGGTCCACGAGGCCAACGCCCGGCCGGGCCTGGCCAACCGGGTCGGTGCGCGCTGGGCCAGGACGGTGGCCGCCGCGTTCCCCGGCACCCCCCTGCGCGGAGCCGTGACCGTCGGCATGCCCATGCGCCGGGAGATCTCCTGCCTGGACCGGGAGGCGCTGCGCGCCGAGGCGCGCCGGTCCTTCGGCCTCGACCCCGACATCCCGACCGTCGTGGTCACCGGCGGGTCCTCCGGCGCCCTCGCCATGAACCGCACCGTGGCCGGGGTCGCCGAGGAGGTCGCCGCGCGCGGCCACCAGCTGCTGCACGTCACCGGCCGGGGCAAGCAGCTCACCCGGGACGACGGCGCGCCGCTGAGCGCTCCCGGCTACGTGCAGGTCGAGTACGTGGACGGCATGGAACGCGTCTACGCCGCCGCGGACCTGCTGGTCGCCCGCGCCGGTGCCGCGACCGTCTCGGAGGTCGCGGCCGTCGGCCTGCCCGCCGTGTTCGTCCCTCTGCCCGTCGGCAACGGCGAGCAGGCCCTCAACGCCGCGTCCCTCGTGGCGGCCGGGGCGGCGCAGCTCGTCCCCGACGACGCGTTCACCCCCGAGTGGTACCGCCGGCACGTCCACCCGCTGCTGGCCGACCCGGAGCGGCTCGCGGCGATGGCCGCCGCGAGCCGAGGCCACGGCGTGCGCGACGCCGACACCGTGCTGGCACGGCTGATCCTCGAGGAGGTCCCCGGTGAGCGCTGAGCACGGGGCCGATCCCGGCCTGCTGGGCCGGGTCCACTTCATCGGCATGGGCGGCGCGGGGATGTCCGCCGTCGCGAAGCTCATGCTCGCCCGCGGGGTCCCGGTCAGCGGCTCCGACCGTCAGGACTCGCCGGCGCTGCGCCAGCTCCAGGACCTGGGCGCCACCGTGTTCGTGGGCCAGCACGCCGGCAACGTCGACGGGGCGCAGACCGTGGTGGTGTCCACCGCGATCCCGCCCGAGGACCCCGAGTACTCCGCGGCCCGGGCCGCCGGGCTGCGGGTGCTCCACCGCTCCGAGGCGCTCGCGGCCGCGATGCACGGCCGCTCGGTCGTCGCCGTGGCCGGCACGCACGGCAAGACGACCACGAGCTCGATGGCCGCGCTCGCGCTGCACACCGCCGGGCTGGAGCCGTCCTGGGCCATCGGTGCGCACGTGGCCGACCTCGGCTCCAACGCGGCCCTCGGCCGGGGCCCGTGGTTCGTGGCGGAGGCCGACGAGTCGGACGGCTCCTTCCTCGCGTACGGCCCGCGGATCGCCGTGGTCACCAACATCGAGCCCGACCACCTCGACTTCTACTCCTCCCGCGAGGCCTTCTTCCGGGCCTTCGACGAGTTCGCCGCGACGCTGCCCGGGGACGGGCTGCTCGTGGCCTGCCAGGACGACCCCGGCTCGCGGACGCTCGCGGAGCGTCACCGGGCCGCCGGCGGGCGGGTCGTCAGCTACGGCACGGACCCGGGCTCCGACGTCCGGGTGCTCCCCGGGGAGGCCGAGGGGCTGCGCACCAGCAGCACCCTGCTGCTGGGCGAGGGCGCGGACCGCCGCGAGGAGCGGCTCGAGCTCGAGGTGCCGGGCCGGCACAACGTGCTCAACGCGACCGCCGCCTTCTGCGTGGCCGTCGAGGCCGGCGTCCCGCCCGCGGACGCGGTGCGCGGGCTGGCGGGCTTCCACGGCTCGGCCCGGCGCTTCGACCTGCGGGGAGAGGTGGACGGGATCCGCGTCTTCGACGACTACGCCCACCACCCCACCGAGGTGGTCGCGGCGCTCACGGCCGCCCGGGAGGTCGCGGCCGGGCACCGGGTGATCGCCGTCTTCCAGCCGCACCTGTACTCCCGCACACGGGAGTTCGCCGCCGAGTTCGCCGACGCCCTCGCGCTGGCCGACGAGGCCCTGGTCATCGACATCTTCGCCGCGCGGGAGCAGCCCGTCGACGGCCTCACGAGCGAGATCGTCACCGACCGCGCCCCGGCCCACGTCCGCTACGTGCCGGACGGCGCCGAGGCGGTCCTCCAGGCGGCGGAGGCCGCCCGGCCCGGGGACCTGGTGCTCACGGTGGGCGCCGGGGACGTCACCGCCCTCGGGCCCCGGCTCGTGGACCGGCTCGCGGACCGCCTCGGGGGCCGCTGATGAGCCGGCACGGCCGCCCGCACCAGCCCCGGTTCGGGGACCCCGCCGGGGACGGCACGGAGAACTCCGCAGGGGACTCCACGGCGGACTCCGCCGCGCACTCCGCCGCCGACCCCACCGCGGACGGCGGCGCGCCCGGACCTGCCGGCGGGACCGTGCCCGGGACCTCCGCCCGCACCGCCCCGGAGCCCGTCCCCGGCCGGCCGGCGAGCCCCGGGCCCGGGGACCCGCCCCGGTCCGGGAGCAGCGCCTCCGGCGGGACCGCTCCGCAGGGCGGGCGCGTGCGCGTGAACGACGGCACCAAGGTCACGCCCCTGGCCGGCGAGGACGAGCTCGAGGAGGTGCCGGGCGCCGGCGGCCGGTTCAGCGCCTGGCGGCGGCACCGGCAGGAGCGCGCCGCCACCCGGACGCTCACCGCCTCCCGGCTTCCCCCGCAGAACGAGCCCGCCCGGGCCGGCTCCACGGCCGCCGGTTCCACGGCCGCCGGTTCCACGGCTGTCGGTTCCACGGCCGCCGGTTCCACGGCCGTGGGGGCCACGGTCGTCGCCTTTCCCGCCTCGCCGGGGGTCCGGCGCCGGCGTCGCCGGATCGGCGCGGTCCTCGGCGTGCTGGCCGCCCTCGCCGTGCTCGCCGGCGTCCTGTTCCTCTCCCCGGCGCTCGCGGTGCGGGACGTCTCGGTGCGCGGGGCCGAGCTGACGGACCCGGCCCGCGTGGAGTCCGCGCTCGAGGTCTACCGGGGTGTCCCGCTCACCCGGATCTCCAAGCAGGAGGTGCGGGAGCAGGTGGGGCGGATTCCGCAGGTCCGCTCCATCGAGGTCCTGCTCGAGCCACCGCACCACCTCGTCGTGACGCTGCACGAGCGCGTGCCCGTGGCGGCGATCGAGGCCGGCGACGAGTTCGTCGTCGTCGACTCGGAGGGGGTGGAGCTGATGACCGCCGGCTCGGCGGAGGAGACTGGCGTCCCCGTCGTCACGGGAGGCCGCGAGGTCCTGGAGAGCGAACGGTTCGAGGCGATCGCCGACGTGCTGGCCGCCCTGCCGGAGTCCGTGCTCGCCCAGCTGCGCACCGCCTCGGCGGAGTCCCTGTCCTCGGTCGAGCTGGCCTTCACCGACGGCCGCACGGTCGTCTGGGGGACCGCCGAGGACAGCGAGCTCAAGTCCCAGGTGCTGCGGGAGCTCGTCGAGGCGCGCGGCGCCGGCAGCGGCGTCGAGACCTATGACGTGTCGAGCGCGACGCGCCCCGTGGTGCGCTGACGGCCGGCCCCGGCCCTCACGTTCGACCAGAGGTCGAGAGCCCGGTCGAACAGTGGCACGACCAGCGGTTTTGGCGAAAAGTGTCGAAAGCGGTATGGCTTGTCGTGCAGGCGGTCCTCGTCATTGTTAGGCTTGGCCCCGACATCGAACCCGCCGGGGGAGCAGCTGACGGCCTGAGATTCAAGCTTCGATAGAAGGTTGAGGAACGGCTCGCGATCCCGGACCCGAACCATCTCGAGTTAGGTACCCATGGACTCCTCCACCCCCCAGAACTACTTGGCCGTCATCAAGGTCGTCGGAATCGGCGGCGGCGGCGTCAACGCCGTCAACCGGATGATCGAGGAGGGGCTGCGCGGCGTCGAGTTCATCGCGATCAACACGGACGCGCAGGCCCTGCTGATGAGCGACGCCGACGTCAAGCTCGACGTCGGTCGCGAGCTCACGCGCGGCCTGGGTGCCGGCGCCAACCCGGACGTCGGGCGCCAGGCCGCGGAGGACCACCACGAGGAGATCGAGGAGGTCCTCAAGGGGGCCGACATGGTCTTCGTGACCGCCGGGGAGGGCGGCGGCACCGGCACCGGTGGTGCCCCCGTGGTCGCCCGCATCGCCCGCTCCCTGGGCGCGCTGACCATCGGTGTCGTCACCCGTCCGTTCACCTTCGAGGGCCGCCGCCGGTCCAACCAGGCGGAGAACGGGATCGAGACGCTGCGCGACGAGGTCGACACCCTCATCGTGATCCCCAACGACCGGCTGCTGTCCATCTCCGACCGCAACGTGTCCATGCTGGACGCCTTCAAGTCCGCGGACCAGGTGCTGCTCTCCGGTGTGCAGGGCATCACCGACCTGATCACGACCCCGGGCCTGATCAACCTGGACTTCGCCGACGTGAAGTCCGTGATGCAGGGCGCCGGGTCGGCGCTGATGGGCATCGGCGCCGCGCAGGGCGAGGACCGTGCCGTGAAGGCCGCCGAGCTCGCCATCGCGTCGCCGCTGCTGGAGGCCTCCATCGACGGCGCCCACGGCGTGCTCCTGTCCATCCAGGGCGGCTCCGATCTCGGCCTGTTCGAGATCAACGAGGCCGCCCGCCTCGTCCAGGAGGTCGCCCACCCGGAGGCCAACATCATCTTCGGCGCGGTCATCGACGACGCCCTGGGCGACCAGGCCCGCGTCACGGTCATCGCCGCGGGCTTCGACTCGGTGAGCCCGGAGACCAACGCGAACAACACCAACGCGGCCGCCCAGCAGGCGGCGACCACGCGCGCGGCCTTCGGCTCCGGCGCCGGTCAGCCCGCCGGTGTGGGCCGTGCGCCCCAGCGCGGGGGCGCCCCGTCCTTCGGTCAGCCCTCGACCTCGCAGCGGTGGGCCCAGCCGGTGCAGAACGACGACGTGCCCGACGACGCCGGCTTCGACGTCGACCTGCCCGCGGAGGCCGAGGCCGGCGCCGGGGCGGGCTCCGGGCGCAAGGACTCCCTGGACTTCCCTGACTTCCTGAAGTGAGTTCGGCCCCCGGGGGCGGACGCGGAGGACCCGCGCCCGCCCCCGGGCGCGTTAACCCCCGCCGACGGCGGCACGACGAAGCACGGCACGACGAAGCACGACAGGAGGACCCGGTGTTCTGGTGGCAGGACGAGGTCGGACAGGGCGTCCGGGTGGCGTTCACGGACCGCGGCGCGGGCAATCTCGCGCTGCACACGGGTGACGACGCGGACGCGGTGCGGGCCCGGCGCGCAGCGCTCGAGCGCTCGATGGGCGTCCCCGGGGGCTCCCTGGTGTTCCTGGAGCAGGTGCACGGCACCGACGTCGCCGACGCGGACCGGGGCGACCGGCCGGCCGTGCCGACCGCGGACGCCGCGGTCACGGCGACGGGCGTGCCCCTGGCCGTGATGGTCGCCGACTGCGTGCCCGTGGTCCTGGTCGGGAAGGGCCCCCGGGGCCCGCTCGCGGGCGTGGCCCACGCGGGGCGCCGCGGGCTCCTCGACGGCGTGCTCGAGCGCACGGTCGAGCAGCTGGTGGCTCGCGGCGGGCGCGGGCTGTCGGCGTGGCTCGGGCCCTCCATCTGCGGGCACTGCTACGAGGTGCCGGCCGACATGCGCGAGGAGTCCGTCCAGCGGATCCCCGCGGTGGCCGCCACGACGTCCTGGGGCACCCCGGCCCTCGACCTCCGCGCCGGGGCCCGGGAGCGGCTGGCCGCCCTCGGGGTCGGCGTCGTCGAACCGTCGGCCGCCGGCTCCTCCTGCACCCGCGAGAACGAGCAGCTGTCCTCGCACCGGCGGGACCCCGGCTCCGGCCGCATCGTCGGCCTGGTCTGGCGCGCCCGTCCCCGCGGGGAGGACGCCCCGTGAGCGCCGACCCGGCCGCCGGACCCGCCGGCGACGACCCCCGGACCTCGGAGCTCGCCCGGTCCCTCGACCGGGTGCGCGCGCGGATCACCGCCGCGGCGCGGCGGGGCGGGGCGGCCGAGGACCCCGTGCTGGTCGCCGTCACGAAGTTCTTCCCCGCCGCGGACGTGGCCCGGCTGCACCGGCTCGGCGTCCGGCACGTGGGGGAGAACCGGGACCAGGAGGCCGCCGCCAAGGCCCGGGAGGTGTCCGGGCTCGTCGACGGCCCCCTCACCTGGCACTTCGTGGGCCAGCTCCAGTCCAACAAGGCGAAGTCGGTGGTGCGCTACGCGTCGTGGGTGCACTCCGTGGACCGGGCCTCCCTGGTCACGGCCCTCGGCAAGGCGGTGCAGCGGCACCGGGAGGCCGTGGCGGCCGGGGACGCGGCCCCCGGTCCGTGCGCGGACCAGGACCTGACGTGCCTCGTCCAGGTGTCCCTGGACGCCGAGGAGCGCCGTGGCGGCGCCCGCCCCGAGGACGTCGTCGGACTCGCCGAGCAGATCGCCGGCACCGAGGGGCTGCGGGCCGGGGGCCTCATGGCCGTCGCCCCGCTGGGGGCGCCCCCGGGGCCCGCCTTCGACCGGCTCCAGGAGCTCTCGCAGCAGCTGCGGCAGTCCCTGCCGGAGGCCACGGCCGTGTCCGCGGGCATGAGCCAGGACCTCGAGGAGGCGGTCGCCCGGGGAGCCACGCACGTGCGCGTCGGCTCCGATATCCTCGGCCACCGCGCGCCCGTAGGATAGCTTGGAGGACGGCCCCGCGGGGCCGGGCCGTACCGCGTTCCGGGCAGCACGCCGGACGCCGGGCGGTCCGAGGATCCCGGAACTCCCCCCACCGCCGATATCCGAACAGACAGTCAAGGAGAGCACCATGGCCGGAGCGTTGCGCCGCACCATGATCTATCTCGGCCTCGCCGAGACGGACGAGGACTACGACGAGCCGACGCCGTCCCGCCAGGAGCACCAGTCCGCCGTCGCGGTCCGCGAGGAGCCGCGCGAGGCCCGCGCCCACGAGTCCACCGCGGTGGCCGTGCCGCGCCGGTCGGCCGAGTACCGGGCGCCGGTCACCCCCATCAAACGCGCCCCCTCCAGCTCTCGAGAGGACAGCTCGACCTTGCGCACGATCACCACGGTCCACCCCCGCTCCTACAACGACGCGAAGTCCATCGGCGAGGCCTTCCGCGAGGGCACGCCCGTCATCATGAACGTCAGCGACATGGGCGACGCCGAGGCCAAGCGCCTGGTGGACTTCTCCGCCGGCCTGGTCTTCGCCCTGCACGGCTCCATCGAACGGGTGACCGGCAAGGTCTTCCTGCTCACCCCGTCCTACGTGGAGGTCGTCGGGCACCCCGCCGGCGGCGAGGACGAGACCGACGACCAGCAGGAGGACTGAGGCGGACCGATGGACCTGTTGCTCTCCGTGCTGTACCTGGCACTGCACCTCGTGTACATCGCGCTGCTCGCGCGCCTCGTCCTCGACTGGGTGCAGATGTTCGCCCGCAACTGGCGGCCCCGCGGGGCGGCTCTCGTCGGGGCCTCCGCCGTGTACACCGTCACCGACCCGCCGATGCGGTGGCTGCGCCGGATCGTGCCGCCCCTGCGCTTCGGCGGGGTGTCGCTGGACCTCGGGTTCCTCATCCTCATCTTCGCCGTCAGCATCGTCCAGGGCATCATCGGCTCGATGCTCGTCTGAGCCGATGCCGCTCCGCCCCGACGCGCTCCCGCCCGACGCCGGGCCCGCCCGCTGCCGGCCGGCCCGACCCGGCCCGCGGCGCACCGGCCTGTACGCTGTAACCGCCCGACCACCGGGCGCCGGCCACCGCGCCGTCCCGGCCACGGTCGGACGGATCCCCCGCCGCGGGCCGCGCCCGCGCCCCGCCCACGAAGGAATGCACCCATGGCTCTGACGCCCGAAGACGTCATCAACAAGCGGTTCCAGCCCACCAAGTTCCGGGAGGGCTACGACCAGGACGAGGTCGACGACTTCCTCGACGAGATCGTCGTGGAGCTGCGCCGCCTGAACCAGGAGAACACGGACCTCAAGCAGCAGCTCGAGGCCGCCGGGCAGCCCGTCGCCCCCAAGGACTCCGCGCCGTCGCCCGTCTCCGAGCCGGGTCTCCCGGTCGCGGAGGACGCCGCCGAGTCCCCCGCCCCGGTGACCGTCGGTGCGCCGCAGGACGCGGTGGAGCCGCCCGCACCCGCCCCGGCCGAGCTGCCGGACAGCGGCGCCGAGACCGCGCCCGCCTCCGGCGCGGCGCAGTCCGCGGCCGGCGTGCTGGCGATGGCCCAGCGGCTGCACGACGAGTACGTCGCCGAGGGCACCGCCGAGCGGGACCGCATCATCGGCGAGGCCCGCGACCGGGCCGAGGAACTCGTCACGGACGCCCAGCGCACGCGCGAGCAGACCCTCACCGCGCTCCAGGAGGAGCAGGCCGAGCTGCAGGACCGCGTCTCGGGCCTGCGCGCCTTCGAGCAGGACTACCGCAGCAACCTCAGGACGTACATCCAGGACCAGCTCCAGGACCTGGACACCACCCCGCCCCTCGAGCCCGCCGCGACGGCGGACGTCGCCACCGGGGCGGCCGGGACCGGGCAGGCCTAGCCACCGCGCCACGGCGCGCACCCCGCGGGAGGGACCGGCCACCCGGCCGGTCCCTCCGTCGTCGCCCCGGCCGGGTGCTCCGCGGCGGGAACCCTCCGGGACCGGAGGCTCCCGCGCGGACGTGGCACCATGGAGCGGGACCGACGTCCCCGCCGACCCGCCGCGCGGGGCGGCCCCGAACCCCGATCCGCCACCCGAGGAGAGCATGAGCGAGTCCCCCGAAGTCCCCGCCGGCGCCTCCCGGCACGGAGCGCCGCGGGGCGTCCTGCTCCTCGCCGCGGCCGCCGCGCTGCTGGTCTACGCCGCGGACCAGCTCACCAAGTGGTGGGTCGTCGCAACCATGGAGCTCGGCCAGCGGACGACGGTGGTCGAGGGCCTGCTGTGGTGGCGCTTCATCCGCAACCCCGGCGCCGCGTTCTCCCTGGGGGAGGACATCACCTGGGTCTTCACCGTGGTCATGGCGGTCGTCTCCGTCCTGATCGTGCTCACCCTCCGCCGCGTCCGCTCGTCCGCGTGGGCCCTGGCCCTGGGCCTCGTCCTCGGCGGCGCCCTCGGCAACCTGACCGACCGGCTCCTGCGGGAGCCGGGATTCGGGGTGGGGCACGTCGTCGACTTCATCGCCGTGCCGCGCTTCGCGATCTTCAACATCGCCGACTGCGGGGTGGTCGCGGGGGTCTGCCTCGTGGTGCTCCTGACCCTGCTCGGCCGGGAGCTCGACGGCACCCGCACGGGCTCGGGGGGCCCCGACGGGCAGCCGCTCGAGGCCTCGCCGGAGGAGGGGGGCACCCGTGGCTGAGCCAGAGGAGCACGTGCAGGAGCGCTTCACCGTGCCGCCCGAGCTCGAGGGCCACCGCGCGGACGCCGCCGTGGCCGCGCTCACCGGGCTCTCCCGCTCCGCGGCCGCGGTGCTCTGCGCGGAGGGGCGCGTGCTGCACCGCGACCGGCCGATCGCCAAGTCCTTCCGGGTCGAGGCCTCGCAGACGCTCACCGTGCACGTGCCCGTCCCCGAGGACCCGGCACGGATCGTGCCGCAGCTGGTCGCGGACTTCCGCGTGGTGCACCTGGACGACGACATCGTGGTGATCGACAAGCCCCCGGGCGTCGCTGCGCACCCCTCCCCGGGGTGGAAGGGACCGACCGTGGTCGGGGCCCTCGCGGGCGCGGGCGTCACCGTGAGCACCTCCGGCGCCCCCGAGCGGGCCGGCGTGGTGCACCGGCTCGACGTCGGCACGTCCGGGCTGATGGTCGTGGCCCGCACCGAGCGCGCCTACACCGCGCTCAAGCGCGCCTTCAAGGACCGGACGGTCACGAAGGTCTACCACACCGTGGTGCAGGGCCTGCCGGACCCCCTGCGCGGGACGATCGACGCACCGATCGGGCGCCACCCCGGCTACGACTGGCGCTTCGCCGTGGTCGAGGGCGGCCGCGCGTCGATCACCCACTACGAGGTCCTGGAGGCCTTCGGCCGGGCCGCGCTCGTGGAGGTGCACCTGGAGACCGGCCGCACCCACCAGATCCGCGTGCACTTCTCCGCACTGCGCCACCCCTGCTGCGGGGACCTCACCTACGGCGCGGACCCGGCGCTGTCGGCCGGCCTCGGGCTCACCCGGCAGTGGCTGCACGCCAAGCTGCTGGGCTTCGAGCACCCCGGCACGGGGGAGCCCGTCGAGTACGAGAGCCCCTACCCGCCGGACCTGTCCTTCGCCCTCGAGACGCTGCGCGACGGCGGGCCCGCCTGACCCGGCCGGACGGTCACGCCGGCCGGCCCGCACGACCCGGCGCGCCCGTCCCGCCCGGGGGAGCCGTCGGCGGGCCGGCGCGGTCGGTGCGGGCCACTACACTGGCCGGGTGACGACGGCGACCGGCAAGAAGAGCTTCACCCACCTGCACGTGCACACCGAGTACTCCATGCTCGACGGTGCGGCACGCCTCGACGACCTCTTCGAGGCCTGCCACGAACTGGGCATGTCCTCCCTGGCGACGACCGACCACGGCTTCGTCTTCGGGGCCTTCGACTTCTGGAACAAGGCCCGCAACGCGGGGATCAAGCCCATCATCGGCGTGGAGGCGTACCTGACCCCGGGCACCGCCCGCACCGACCGCACCCGCGTGAAGTTCGCCGACGGCGGCCGGGACGACGTCTCGGGCGGCGGCGCCTACACGCACATGACGCTGCTCGCGGAGACCACCCAGGGCATGCAGAACCTGTTCCGCGCCTCCTCCCTGGCGTCCCTCGAGGGCCAGCTGTACAAGCCGCGCATGGACCGCGAGCTGCTCAACACCTACGGCAAGGGCCTGATCGCGACCACCGGCTGCCCCTCCGGCGAGGTCCAGACCCGCCTGCGCCTGGGCCAGTACCAGGAGGCGCGGGAGGCCGCGGCGGAGTTCCGCGACATCTTCGGCGCCGAGAACTACTACTGCGAGCTGATGGACCACGGCCTGTCGATCGAGAAGAACGTCACGGGCGACCTGCTCAGGCTCGCCAAGGACCTGCAGCTGCCGCTCGTGGCCACCAACGACCTGCACTACACCCACGCCGAGGACGCCAAGTCCCACGCCGCCCTGCTGTGCGTGCAGTCCGGCTCGACGCTGGCGGACCCGAAGCGGTTCAAGTTCGACGCCGACGAGTTCTACCTGAAGTCCCCCGCGGAGATGCGGGAGCTCTTCCGGGACTTCCCCGAGGCCTGCGACAACACCCTGGAGATCGCGGAGCGGTGCAACGTCGAGTTCGACACCTCTGCGAACTACATGCCCCGCTTCCCGACGCCCGAGGGCCACGACGAGGAGTCCTGGTTCGTCGAGGAGGTGCAGCGGGGCCTGCACCACCGCTTCCCCGGCGGGATTCCCGAGGACGTCCAGCGGCAGGCGGACTACGAGAAGGGCATCATCCTGCAGATGGGCTTCCCCGGGTACTTCCTGGTGGTGGCCGACTTCATCAACTGGGCCAAGAACAACGGCATCCGGGTGGGCCCCGGCCGCGGCTCCGGCGCCGGCTCGATGGTCGCCTACGCGATGCGCATCACGGAGCTGAACCCGCTGGAGCACGGGCTGATCTTCGAGCGCTTCCTCAACCCGGACCGCGTGTCCATGCCCGACTTCGACGTCGACTTCGACGACCGCCGCCGCGCGGAGGTCATCCACTACGTGACCGAGAAGTACGGCGACGAGCGCGTGGCGATGATCGTCACCTACGGCACCATCAAGGCCAAGCAGGCCCTCAAGGACTCCTCGCGCGTGCTCGGCTACCCGTTCTCCATGGGGGAGAAGCTCACCAAGGCCATGCCGCCGGACGTCATGGGCAAGGGCATCTCCCTCAAGGACGTCTACGACGAGTCAGCCAAGCGCCACGGCGAGGCGGACGAGCTGCGCGAGGTCCTCGCCCAGGACCCCGAGGCGAAGAAGATCTTCGAGACCGCGGAGGGGCTCGAGGGCCTGAAGCGGCAGTGGGGCGTGCACGCGGCGGGCGTGATCATGTCCTCGCACCCGCTGATCGACATCATCCCGATCATGCGCCGTGAGCAGGACGGCCAGGTCATCACGCAGTTCGACTACCCGACGTGCGAGGGCCTCGGGCTGATCAAGATGGACTTCCTGGGCCTGCGCAACCTGACGATCATCTCGGACGCCCTCGAGAACATCACGCTCAACCAGGACGGCTTCGTCCTGGACCTCGAGGACCTGGGCCTCGGGGACGTCGAGTCCTACGAGCTGCTGGCCCGCGGCGACACCCTCGGGGTGTTCCAGCTCGACGGCGGGCCCATGCGCCAGCTGCTCAAGCTCATGCGCCCCGACAACTTCGAGGACATCTCCGCGGTCATCGCGCTGTACCGCCCGGGCCCCATGGGCGCGAACTCGCACACGAACTACGCGCTGCGCAAGACCGGCCAGCAGGAGATCACCCCGATCCACCCCGAGCTCGAGGAGCCGCTCGCGCAGATCCTCAACACAACCTACGGCCTGATCGTCTACCAGGAGCAGGTCATGGCGATCGCCCAGAAGGTCGCCGGCTTCTCGCTCGGCCAGGCGGACATCCTCCGCCGCGCGATGGGCAAGAAGAAGAAGTCGGAGCTGGACAAGCAGTACGAGGGCTTCCACGGCGGCATGGCGGAGCGGGGCTACTCCGAGGCCGCGATCAAGGCCCTGTGGGACATCCTGCTGCCGTTCTCGGACTACGCGTTCAACAAGGCGCACTCGGCGGCCTACGGCCTGGTGTCCTACTGGACGGCGTACCTCAAGGCGCACTACCCGGCCGAGTACATGGCCGCGCTGCTCACCTCGGTGGGCGACGACAAGGACAAGCTCGCCCTGTACCTCACCGAGTGCCGCCGGATGGGCATCACCGTGCTGCCCCCCGACGTCAACGAGTCCGCGCTGAACTTCACCCCGGTGGGCACCGACATCCGCTTCGGGATGGGCGCGGTGCGCAACGTGGGCGCCAACGTGGTCAGCGCGATGGTCGAGGCCCGGGAGGAGCACGGCGCCTTCACCTCCTTCAACGACTTCCTCGCCAAGGTCCCCGCCGTGGTCTGCAACAAGCGCACCATCGAGTCCCTGGTCAAGGCGGGCGCCTTCGACCGACTGGGCCACACCCGGCGGGGGCTGGTGCTCTGCCACGAGGAGGCCGTGGACGCCACGGTGGCCGTCAAGCGCCAGGAGGCGGCCGGGCAGTTCGACCTCTTCGGGGGCATGGGCCTGGACGACGAGGACCCCACGACGTCGCTGACCGTCGCCGTGCCGGACGTGCCCGAGTGGGAGCGCAAGGACCTGCTGGCCTTCGAGCGCGAGATGCTCGGCCTGTACGTCTCCGACCACCCGCTGCGCGGCCTCGACGAGGCGCTCGGGCAGTACGCCGACACCTCGATCCAGCCGCTGCTGGGCGAGGACGGCCGGCCCGACGGCGCCGTGGTGACCGTGGCGGGCATGATCACGTCCCTGTCCCGGCGGATCGCCAAGACCTCGGGCAACGCCTATGCGCGGGTGGAGCTCGAGGACCGGACGGGCTCGATCGAGATCATGTTCTTCGGCAAGGCCTACGCCCCCATCGCGGGCGTGCTGGCGGAGGACCTCATCTGCGTGATCAAGGGCCGGCTGCAGCGCCGGGACGACGGATCGGTGACGATCTCCGCCCAGGAGCTCACCGTCCCGGAGCTCTCGGCGGACGGGCACAGCGGTCCCGTGCTGATCGCGCTGCCCGAGTTCCGCGCCACGGAGGAGACGGTCAAGGAGATCGGGGCGGTGCTGCGCAACCACCGCGGGGACTCCGAGGTGCGCATCCACCTCGAGACGCGCCAGAAGGTGCAGGTCCTGCGCCTGGGCCCGGACCTGCGGGTGAACCCCTCGCCGGCGCTGTTCGGGGACCTCAAGGTCCTGCTCGGGCCGACCTGCCTGGAGGTGTAGCCCACCGGGCGCTCGAGCGCGCGGTCCGGCACCCGGCCGGGCGCCCCGGTGGAATACCATGGAGAGCGTGACTACTGCTGAGACGACCACGACTCCCGTCCTGCGAACGATCGACCTGCGCGGGCGGCAGCTGTCCTGGTCCCAGCTGCGGGCGGCCGTTCCCCGGCAGAGCGCCACGTCGCTCGCCTCGGCGGAGCAGGCCGTGGAGGAGATCATCGCCGCGGTCCGGGCCGAGGGCGCCGGCGCCCTGCGCCGCTACGCGCAGCGCTTCGACGGCGTGGCGCAGCAGCGGCTGCGCGTCGACCCGGCGGAGATCCGGCGGGCCGTCGACGAGCTGGACCCGGCCGTGCGCCGGGGCCTGGAGACCGCCATCGAGCGGACCCGGGCCTTCGCGCGGGCGCAGCGGCCGGCCGACGCCCGCGTCGAGGTCGCGCCCGGCGCCGTGCTCGTGCACCGGTGGACGCCCCTGCGCCGTGCGGGGCTGTACGTGCCCGGCGGGCTGGCCGTCTACCCCTCGTCGGTGGTCATGAACGTCGTCCCGGCCCAGGCGGCCGGGGTCGGCTCGGTGGTGCTGTGCAGCCCGCCGCAGAAGGAGTTCGGCGGCCTGCCGCACCCCACGATCCTGGCCGCGGCCGGGCTGCTCGGGGTGGACGAGGTCTGGGCCATCGGCGGCGCCCAGTCGCTGGCCGCGATGGCCCACGGGGTCACGGACGGCGAGGACGTCCTCGAGCCGGTGGACACCGTGACCGGCCCGGGCAACGTCTACGTCGCCACGGCCAAGCGCCTGCTCCGCTCCGTGGTCGGCGTGGACGCCGAGGCGGGGACCACCGAGATCGCCGTGCTGGCCGACGACACCGCCGTGCCGGCCTACGTGGCCGCCGACCTGATCTCCCAGGCCGAGCACGACCCCGCCGCCGGCGCGGTGCTGATCACCCACTCGCCGGGGCTCGCCGAGCGGGTCGCCGCGGAGCTGGCCCGCCAGGTGCCCGAGGCGAAGCACCGGGAGCGGATCGCCACCGCGCTGTCCGGGCCGCAGTCCGGGATCGTGCTTACCGACGACCTCGACGCCTCGATCGCCGTGGCCGACGCCTACGCCGCCGAGCACCTCGAGATCCACACCGACGACCCGCAGGAGGTCGCCGCCCGGGTGCGCAACGCCGGGGCGATCTTCCTGGGCCCCTACAGCCCCGTTCCGCTCGGCGACTACGCGGCGGGCTCCAACCACGTGCTGCCCACGGGCGGGACGGCGGTCCACGCCCAGGGCCTGTCGACCACCGCGTTCATGAAGGCCGTGCAGATCGTCGAGTACACCCAGGACGCGCTCGCCGGCATCGGGGAGGACATCGTGGCCGTCGCGCGCTCCGAGGACCTGCCCGCGCACGGCCGGGCCATCACGATCCGCACCGGGAGCTGATCCGACCGTGCACTGCCCGTTCTGCCGCCACACCGACTCCCGCGTCGTCGACAGCCGCACCACGGACGACGGGACGGCGATCCGGCGCCGCCGCCAGTGCTCCGAGTGCGGCCGGCGGTTCACCACGCTCGAGACCACCACCATCTCGGTCATCAAGCGCTCGGGCGTCACCGAGCCCTTCGACCGCCAGAAGATCGTCAACGGGGTGCGCAAGGCCTGCCAGGGCCGGCCGGTCAGCGAGGACGACCTCGCGATGCTCGCCCAGGAGGTCGAGGAGACGATCCGGGCGCTGGGCGCCGCGGAGATCGAGGCCCACGAGGTGGGGCTCGCGATCCTGGCCCCGCTGCGCCGGCTCGACGTCGTGGCATACCTGCGCTTCGCCAGCGTCTACCAGGCCTTCGACGGCCTGGGCGACTTCGAGGAGGCGATCGACCTGCTGCGCCGGCAACAGGCCGAGCAGACCGGGCAGCAGACCATCCCCGCCACCGTGGAGCCGATCGGCGCCGCCAAGAAGCGCACCGGCCGGCGGCCGCGGGGCAAGGGCCTCGAAGGAGTGTCCCAGCCGCGGCTGCTCTGACGGCCCCGGCCCGCGCGGGCGCAACGTCCCGGCGTGTCCCTTGCCGCAGGCCGGAGGAGGACCGTAGAGTGGGGACCACAACAAGCTCCCGCCGGGGGCTGCGGAGGGGAAGCCGCGGCCCCCGGCGGGTTTTTTCCGCCTCCGGCCGGATCGTTGCCGGTCCGGTCACGACGACGCCCGGTCCCCGCCTCG
>NZ_BAAAOA010000010.1:144851-152461 GCF_039530085.1 Kocuria aegyptia | reverse complement strand
CGGCCGGGGCTCAGCTCTCGGGCGCGTGCGGGATGCCGGCCCACAGGGCCGCGCCCACGATGCCGGCGTTGTTGCGCAGCTCGGCGACCTTCACGGGCGTGCGGAGCTCGATGAAGGGGAGGAACTTCTCCGCCTTCTTCGACACCCCGCCGCCGACCACGAAGAGGTTGGGCGAGAACAGGAACTCCACGTGGCTGAAGTAGCGCTGCAGGCGGGTGGTCGCCCACTTCTTCCACGGCATGTCCTCGCGCTCGCGTGCGGCGGCGGACGCCTTCGTCTCGGCGTCGTGGCCGTCGATCTCCAGGTGTCCCAGTTCGGCGTTGGGCATGAGCTTGCCGTTGAGGATCAGGGCGGAGCCGATCCCGGTGCCCAGGGTGATGACGATGACCAGGCCCTTGACGCCCCGGCCGGCACCGTAGACGGCCTCGGCCAGGCCCGCGGCGTCGGCGTCGTTGAGTGCCTCGACCGGCCGGCCGAGCCGCTCGGTCATGAGGGCGTCGACATCCGTGCCGATCCAGGACTTGTCGATGTTCGCCGCGGACAGGGCGACGCCCTCCTTGATGATCGCCGGGAAGACGATGCCCACCGGCGAGTCCGGGGCGGGAGCCTCGGGACGGGACTGCAGCTCCGCGACGATCTGCTTCACCACCTCCGCGACCTTCTCCGGGGTCGCCGGCCGGGGCGTGGG
Organism: Kocuria aegyptia; assembly: GCF_039530085.1. Classification (NCBI taxonomy): domain Bacteria; kingdom Bacillati; phylum Actinomycetota; class Actinomycetes; order Micrococcales; family Micrococcaceae; genus Kocuria; species Kocuria aegyptia. Next base: position 151,773 of record NZ_BAAAOA010000010.1, on the reverse strand, counting down.
GATCCGGAAGCGCTCGCCGACGAGCTCGCCGGTGTCGAGGTCCACGATCCCGCCCTTGGTGCCCGTGCCGCCGAAGTCGATGCCGATGACGCGGCGGTGCGGGACGGCGGCGACGTCGCGGTCTGGTGTGGTCATGGAGCGGTCCTCTCGTGGGGCCGTGGTCGGACGATCAGTGGGCAGTCTACGGCAGGGCCTACGGCAGGGTGAGGACGTCGACCCCGTCCTCGGTGACGGCCATGGTGTGCTCGAACTGCGCGCTGCGCCGCCGGTCGCGGGTGGTCACGGTCCAGTCGTCGTCCCACTGCTCCCACTGGATCGTGCCCAGGGTCAGCATGGGCTCGATGGTGAAGACCATGCCCGGGACCATGGGGGTGGAGTAGGAGGGGGCGGCGTCGTAGTGGGGGACGATGAGCCCGGAGTGGAACTCGCGGCCCACCCCGTGGCCCGTGAAGTCCCGCACCACGCCGTAGCCGAAGCGCCGGGCGTACTTCTCGATGACGCGGCCGATGACGTTGATCTCCCGGCCCGGTCGGACGGCCTTGACCGCCCGGTTCAGGGCCTCCTCGGTGCGCTCGACGAGCAGGCGGGACTGCTCGTCGACCTCGCCCACCAGGAACATCCGGTTGGTGTCGCCGTGGAAGCCGTTCTTGTAGGCCGTGACGTCCAGGTTGATGATGTCGCCCTCCTCCAGCACCGTGGAGTCGGGGATGCCGTGGCAGATCACCTCGTTGAGGGACGTGCAGATGGACTTGGGGAAGCCCCGGTACCCCAGGCAGGACGGGTAGGCCCCGTGGTCGCACAGGTACTCGTGGGCGATCCGGTCGAGCTCGTCCGTGGTCGTGCCGGGCACGGCCGCCCGGCCGGCCTCCTGCAGGGCGCGCGCCGCGATCCGGCCCGCCTCGCGGATGTGCTCGATCTCGTCCGGGGTGTAGACGTTGCCGCCGCGGCCCTCGTCCGGCTCCGCCCGGCCCACGTACTCGGGGCGGGGGATCGCCGCCGGCACGGGCCGGCCGGGGGTCACGGAGCCGGGGGCGAGGGCCCCGACGGGGGCGGTGCCGCCGGGGGCGGGAGCGGTGAGGTTGTGCGTGGGCACGGGGGTCTGGACCTCCTGGATCGGGTGGGCCGGCCCCGTCCGGGCCGGTCCGGGCCTAGGATCTACCCTAGCGCGCCGGGCACGGAGCCGGTCCGGTCACCCGGGCCCGGCGGCCACCGAGAGGAGAGGTCATGGCCGAGTTCTGGTTCAACGTCTACACCCACCAGGTCGAGGAGGGCCCGCAGTCGGACTACCGCAAGCTGCTCGGCCCGTACGCCACGCGCGAGCAGGCGCAGAACGCGCTGAAGCTCGCCGCGGAGCGCACCCGGCGGTGGGACGAGGAGGACCGCGCCTACGACGAGGGCTGAGCGGCCGCGGCACCCCGGGGCTGACCGTCCCGGACGGCCGGTCAGGGGCGGCAGCGCAGGGGCGTGGTTCAGAAACCGTGCTCCGGGCCCGGGAAGGACCCCGAGCGCACGTCCTCCACGTAGCGGCCCACGGCGTCGGAGACCACCCCGTGGAGGTCCGCGTACTGCCGGACGAAGCGGGGCATCCGGCCCCGGCGCAGGCCGAGCATGTCCTGCCACACGAGCACCTGGCCCGTGGTCGCGGACCCGGCCCCGATCCCCACGGTCGGGATCTCCAGGGCGGCGTCCACGGCCACGGCGGCCTCGGCGGGCACCATCTCCATCACCAGGCAGAACGCCCCGGCGGCCTCGAGGGCGCGGGCGTCCTCCACGAGGGTTCGTGCGGCGTCTCCGCGGCCCTGCACCCGGTACCCGCCCAGGGCGTGCTCGCTCTGCGGGGTGAAGCCGATGTGCGCCACGACGGGCACCCCGGCCTGGACCATGGCCCGGACGTGCGGGGCGAACCACGCCCCGCCCTCGAGCTTCACCGCGTGCGCCCCGCCCTCCTTGAGGAAGCGCACCGCGGTGGCCACCGCCTGCTCGGGGGACGCCTCGTAGGAGCCGAAGGGCAGGTCCACCACCACGAAGGCGCGCTCCACGGACCCGGACACGGCCCGGCACATCGGCAGCAGCTCGTCCACGGTGACGGGCAGGGTGCTGGCGTGGCCCAGGACGTTGTTGCCCGCCGAGTCCCCCACCAGCAGGGAGTCGACGCCGGCCGCGTCGAAGATCGCCGCCGTCAGGGCGTCGTAGCACGTGAGCATGGTGAACTTCTCGCCACGGCGCTTGGCCTCGCGCAGGTGGTGCGTGCGCACCCGGCGCACGTCCAGCGCGCCCGGTGCCGGGCGGGGTGTCTCCTGGGTCATGGCCCCACCCTATCGGCAGCGCCGTCCCCCTCCCGTCCCGTCCGGCGGGCCCGGCGGGGCAGCGCGTTAGAGTGGGCGGGACAGCAGGCGTGCCCGGCCGGCACAGCGCTCCCGGGCAGGAAGACGAGGAAGACAACCATGGACCGTCAGCAGGAGTTCGTCCTCAGGACCATCGAGGAGCGCGACGTCCGCTTCGTGCGCATGTGGTTCACGGACGTCGTCGGGAGCCTCAAGTCGGTGGCCCTGGCCCCCGCCGAGGTCGAGGCGGCCTTCGAGGAGGGACTCGGCTTCGACGGCTCCTCCATCGAGGGCCTGTCACGGGTCTCCGAGGCGGACATGCTCCTGCAGCCGGACCCCTCCACGTTCCAGATCCTGCCGTGGCGCAGCGAGACCGAGCCCACCGCGCGGATGTTCTGCAACATCCTCACCCCGGACGGCGAGCCCTCCTCCTCGGACCCGCGCGGAGTGCTCAAGCGCGTCCTGGAGAAGGCCTCGGACATGGGCTTCACCTGCTACACCGCGCCGGAGATCGAGTTCTACCTGCTGAAGTCCGCGGACCTCGACGCCGAGGGCCGGCCGACGCCCGTGGACCACGAAGGGTACTTCGACCACGTGCCGGGCGGCGTGGTCCAGGACTTCCGGCGCAAGGCCGTCAACATGCTGGAGGCCGTCGGGATCTCCGTCGAGTTCTCCCACCACGAGGCGGGTCCCGGGCAGAACGAGATCGACCTGCGCTATGCCGACGCCCTGCAGACGGCCGACAACATCATGACGTTCCGCACGGTGATCAAGGAGGTCGCGCTCTCGCAGGGCCTCTACGCCACCTTCATGCCCAAGCCGTTCACGGAGCACCCCGGCTCCGGCATGCACACCCACTTCTCGCTCTTCGAGGGGGACACGAACGCCTTCTTCGAGGCCGGATCCGAGTTCCGCCTCTCCCGCACGGCCGGGCACTTCATCGCCGGCATCCTGCGGCACGCCCCCGAGTTCACCTCGGTGACCAACCAGTTCGTCAACTCCTACAAGCGGCTCTGGGGCGGGGGAGAGGCCCCCTCCTACCAGTCCTGGGGGCACAACAACCGCTCCGCGCTCGTGCGGGTGCCGCTGTCCAAGCCGGACAAGGTGCAGGCCGCGCGGATCGAGTACCGCGGCATCGACTCCGCCACGAACCCGTACCTGTCCTACGCCGCGCTGCTGGCGGCGGGTCTGCGGGGCATCGAGCACGAGTACCAGCTCCCGCCCGTGGAGCTGGACGACGTCGCGGCGATGAGCTCCGCGGAGCGCCGGGCCCTCGGCCACAACCCGCTGCCCTCGAGCCTGTACGACGCCATCCGGGAGACCGAGGAGTCGGAGTTCATGGCCGAGCTGCTCGGGGAGCAGGTCTACGACTACTTCCTGCGGAACAAGCGCCGCGACTGGAACGACTACCGCCGGGTCGTCACGCATTTCGAGCTCAAGAACAACCTCGGCATCCTCTGAGCACGGACGGACCGTCCCATGACACATCCTCCCCAGTCGGCGGCCCCCGCGGACCCTGTCGCGTCCGGCCGTCTGATCAAGGCCGGCTTCGCGGACACGGGCAACGCCCAGCGCTGGCTCGCCTTCCCGGCGCTCGCCGGGGTCGACCTGGACCGGCTGCTGGAGGGCCTGGCGCTGGCCGCGTCACCCGACATCGCGCTGCAGCTCACCGTCCGGCTCCTCGAGGGCTCCCCGGAGCTCGCCGAGCGGATCAACGCGGGCCCGGAGGCCTCCGAGACCATGTTCCGGCTCCTGGGCGCCTCCGAGGCGCTCGGGGAGTTCCTGCTCCGGCGCCCCGAGCACCTGGACCTGTTCGCGGAGCCCACCGCCGCCGAGCCCGGGGAGATCCCCGGGGAGCACTTCCGCGACGCGCTGCTGACGTCGGTCGGAGCGGATCCCGCCGCGCGGACCCCGGTGGCGGCGAAGACCGGTGACGTCGCCTGCAGCGCCCTGCGCACGGCCTACCGGCGGGAGCTGGCGCGCATTGCGATCCAGGACGTGGGGGCGCTCTACCCCGCCGACCACATGCCCGCCGTGGGCCGCCAGCTGGCCGACCTCGCCGCCGCGGCCCTCGAGGGGGCGCTCGCGGTGTCCCGGGCGGAGGCGGCCGGCACCTGGGCCCCCGAGATCGTCGACCGGGTGCGGCTCGCCGTGATCGGCATGGGCAAGTGCGGTGCCCGGGAGCTCAACTACATCTCCGACGTCGACGTCGTCCACGTGATGGCCGTGCAGGACCCGGACGACGCGGAACCCCTGGACGGGGCCGAGGCCACCGTCATCGCCACGGCCCTCGCCACGGGCACCGCCCGGGCGCTCATGGCCCGCGGCGCCGAGCCCCCGCTGTGGGAGGTGGACGCCAACCTCCGCCCCGAGGGCAAGGACGGCCCGCTCGTGCGCACCCTGGACTCGTACGTGCGCTACTACGAGCGGTGGGCCGAGTCCTGGGAGTTCCAGGCCCTGCTCAAGGCCCGGCCCGTCGCCGGGGACCCCGAACTCGGGGCGGCGTACCGGAAGGCGATCGAGCCGTTCGTGTGGCGCAGCTCCGGGCGCGAGGGCTTCGTCGAGTCCGTGCAGGCCATGCGCCGGCGGGTCACCGACAACATCCCCGCCGCCGAGGGCGAGCGCCAGATCAAACTGGGTCCCGGCGGGCTGCGCGACGTCGAGTTCACGGTGCAGCTCCTCCAGCTGGTGCACGGGCGCACGGACGAGCGGGTCCGCACGCAGGCCACGACCGAGTCCCTGGCCGCGCTCTCCGAGGGCGGCTACATCGGCCGCCGGGACAGCGAGCAGTTCTCCGCCCACTACCGCTGGCTGCGCCTGCTCGAGCACCGCATCCAGCTGTTCCGGCTGCGCCGCACCCACCTCATGCCGCAGGGAGAGCGGGAGCTCACGGTCATCGCCCGGTCGGTGCGCGGCGCCGCGGACACCGCCCGCCCCTCCGGGGAGTCCCTGCTCGAGGAGTGGCGCAGGGTCAAGCGCAGTGTCCGGGGGATGCACGAGCGGATCTTCTACCGGCCGCTGCTGGCCGCGCTGGCCCACCTGCCCGAGACGGACACCCGGCTCTCGGCCGAGTCGGTGCGGGACCGGCTCGCCGCGCTCGGCTACCGGGACCCGAAGGCCGCCGTGCGCCACATCGAGGCGCTCACCCGCGGTGTCAGCCGGCGGGCCGAGATCCTGCGCACACTGCTGCCCGTGCTCCTGGGCTGGCTGGCCGACGGGGTCGACGCCGATGCCGGGCTCCTGGGCTTCCGGCGGCTCTCCGAGTCCCTGGGGACCACCCCCTGGTTCCTGCGCCTGCTCCGGGACTCGAACGCCGCCGCGGAACGGCTGTGCCAGATCCTCTCCAGCTCCCGGTACGTCACCGACCTGCTGGAGAACTCCCCGGAGGCGGCCGCCTGGCTCGGCCAGGACGACGAGCTCTGCCCCGTGTCCTTCGAGACGCTGTGGAGCGAGATCCGCGCGCAGATGGCCCGTCACCCCGATCCGGGGGAGGCCGTGCGGATGATCCGGCTCGTCCGCCGCCGCGAGGAGCTGCGGGTGGCGCTCGCGGACACTTCCGGGCTGCTCGACGTCGAGCAGGTCGTGGAGGCGCTGTCCGACATCGACCGGGTGTGCATCCTGGGGGCCCTGCACGTGGCCGAGCGGGAGGTCTACGACCGGGCCGGCCGGCTCGCCGACGTCCTCGTCGTCGCGATGGGCCGCCAGGGCGGGCGGGAGATCGGCTACGGCTCCGACGCCGACGTCATGTACGTCTACGCCCCGGTGGGGGACGCGGACCCCGCGGCGGCCCGGGAGCAGGCCGAGACCCTGCTGCAGCGGATGGTGCAGCTGCTCAAGGCGCCCTGCTCGCCGCCCATCGTGGCGGAGCGCGTGCTGGAGATCGACAACGACCTGCGCCCCGAGGGGAAGCAGGGGCCGATGGTGCGCTCCGTCGAGTCCTACGCCGAGTACTACGCCCGGTGGGCGCAGACCTGGGAGTTCCAGGCGCTCACCCGGGCGCTGCCCGTGGCCGGCAGCGACGAGCTCGCCGACACGTTCCGGCGGGTCATCGACCCGCGCCGCTACCCGGAGGAGTTCACGGAGCGCCAGCTGCTGGAGATCCGGCGGATGAAGGCCCGCGTGGAGAACGAGCGGCTGCCGCGGGGCGCGGACCCGTCCCGGCACCTGAAGCTCGGGCGGGGCGGGCTCTCGGACGTCGAGTGGCTCGTCCAGACGCTGCAGCTCCAGCACGGGCACCGGGTCCAGGGGCTGCGGACCACGAGCACCCTGCGGGCCCTGCACGCGGCGGAGGAGGCGGCTCTCGTGAGCGCCGAGGACGCCATGGCCCTGTCCGCCGCGTGGCGGCTGGCCACAGCCGTGCGCAACGGCAACGTCCTGCGCACCGGACGCCGCTCCGACGCCCTGCCCTCGAAGCGTGCCGACCTCGAGGCCGTGGCCCGCTGGTGCGGGTACGAGCCCGGGTGCGCCGGGCGGCTCGAGGAGGACTACCTGCGCACCACCCGCAAGGCCCGGGCCGTGTTCGAGCGCCTCTTCTACGGCCACTGACCGCGACCTCCGCGCGCGGCCGGCCAGGGACGAGGGAGGGCCCCGGACCCCTT